>DAOMFH010000005.1:0-10024 GCA_035429705.1 Actinomycetota bacterium | reverse complement strand
AGCCGCTGCAGGATCTCTCTCACAGCGCCACCGCCGCGGCACATGCCCGGTCGAAGGCCGCCAGCACCTGTTGCCGGTCCTCGGCGCTCATCAACAGTCCCGGCTTCACCTGCAGGACGCTGCGGTCGAAGCCCGCGAACATCGCCCACACCCCCTGGTCGTACAGCAGCCGGGTCATCAGCATGCCGCCGGCCTCGTGGGCGAACCTCACCCCCATGATCAGCCCGGTCTGCCGGACCTCCAGCACCCATTGCGGGTACTTCGCCCGCAGATCCGCGAAGCCCTCCCGCCACGCATCGATGGGCAGGCCGGGCAGGACCCGCTCGGTCAGGTCCAGGACGGTCTCGGCCACCCGGCAACCCAGTTCGGCCCCGCCGAACGTCGACACGTGACTCCAGCCGTCGCTCTCCAGCCAGGCGCCGGCCCGTTCACTTACCAACGTGGCGGCGATGGGGTAGATCCCGCCGGACAGCCCCTTGCCGGTGACCAGGATGTCGGGCTCCACCCCGAACTCCTCGACCGCCCACATGTGCCCGCTGCGGCCCAGCCCGGTCTGCACCTCGTCGGCGATGTACAGCGCGCCGGTCTGGTCGCACAACCGGCGCACGGCCGGCAGGTAGCCGGCCGAGGGCCGGGGGAAACCGGCCGTCGCCGGGACGGTCTCCAGGATCACGGCCGCGGTGGGTTCGGCCAGGGCGGCGGCCAGGGCATCTGCATCATTGAACGGCACCCGGACGAAGTCCGGCTCGGTGGCCAGGAAGGCGGTGGCGGACGGCTCGTCGCCGGCGGCCAGCGCCAGCCCGGTGTGGCCGTGGTACGCGTCGGTGACCGACACGATCCGGCGTCGCCCGGTGGCGCGGCGGGCGCTCTTCAGGGCCAGGTCGATCGCCTCCCCGCCGCCGCTGGCGAACACGGCGTAGTGCATACCGGGGGTGACCCCCACCAGTCGCTGCGCCAGCGCCGCCCGCTCGGTGCTCGGGAAGTGGTGGTTGCCGATGTCCAGTGTGGTCAGGGCATCCGTGAGGGCGGCGATCACGTCCGGGTTGCGATGGCCGAGATTGAACACCCCGCCGTTGAGGTGGATGTCGATGAGTTCGCGGCCGTCGACGTCCCAGATCCGGTAGCCCTCCCGGCGGCCGATCACCAGGTCGATCCCGGCACCGGTGAGGAACCGGACCCGGTCCGGGCACACGTAGCGCTGCGCCAGGTCCAGGGTGTGCTGCTTGCCCGGCGAGGTCATGGCATACCCGCCAGGTCGTCCCACTTGAGCCAGGCTTTTCGGTACAGGGCCGGGGTGCCAGCGGTCGGCACGTCGCGAACGGCCAGCAACCAGTCCCGCTCGGCCGCGTCGGCGGCGGCGAAGCATGCGGCTGTGAAGGCAGCCCGGTCGGTCGCCTCGCGAGCGCCCTCGCGGAAGAAGGCCTCGAGCCCGTCGCGCTGCTTCGCGTAGGTCGCCAGCCGCTCCGGGTAGTTGCGCAGTGTCGCCCGGTGCAGTTGTTCGTGACGCCACCACAACGTCGAAGCGTCGAAGCGCTCACCAGGCTGGGGCTCCTCCGGCAGGCCCCCGTCGAACCACACCGGTTTGAACACCGACGTGCACGGCGCGGATGTGCCGGTGAGCCACACGGTGATGTCGTCGGCAGTGACGTGGGAGACCATCGAGCCGACCGCCTGCGCCACCCGGATCGGGCCGAAGCCGGCGTGGGCGCACACACTCTGGCCGGTCAGGCCCCGGTTCGGCGACCAGCCGTCGTCCACCTCGCCGTGGTCGCGCAGCAGTCGCATGGCGCCGGTCACATCGACCTGTCCCCGCGCGGCCACCAGGGCGTCGGAGGTGCGGCATTGGCGCGCGGCCGAGTCGGAGAAGCGGGTGTAGAGGAAGTCGGAGCGCTCGGTCACCTCGACCCCCCGCAGGCCCTCCGAGGACCGTTCGGCGGCGCCGAGGGTCAGGCCGTTGCTGATCGACGCGGTCCGGTCCACCCGCTGGGCCGCCCAGTCCCGGCCCACCGTCTCCAGGACCCATGCCTCGGTGCGGTCGCTGATCAGGTAGCTGTTGTCGTAGACCAGTTTGTGGGTGTGGCCGGCCTGACCGCCCTGCCCGTAGGCGGCCAGCAGTGTGGTGATCACATCCACCGCCTCCTCCGCGGTGGCGGCCCGCTCCAGGGCCAGGCGCAGCGAGTCCATCCCGAGCAGGCCGGGCTGCTTCTCCCGCTTCGCCTTGGTGAACACCGCCTCGTTGCCGATCGCCACGCCGTGCTCGTTGACCCCCATCTCCGCCCCCCAGATCCAGTAGGGCTTGGCCAGCAGGACGGCATGGGTGCGCGGCACCTGCGGGATGTCGATGTAGGTGGCGCTCAGCGAGTCATCGGAGTGCGAGGCCGCCGGGACGAGCAGCAGCTCGTGTGCCTCGTTCGGCTCCCGGTCGCTGTTCTTGCCCAGGATCACCGATCCGTCGGCGGTGGCGTCGGGCAGGCTGACGAAGGTGTCGCACATGTACCTATTGTGCGCTGCGCACGCATGCCGGGGGCACTATGAAGGGGCGCGCACCCCCGCGACGCGCCCCTGCCACTTCCCAGGGTGAGGTCCGCTGCCCAACTGCGTCCATGGACTCTTGTCCCCTATTGGGGGGACATCGGCGCAGTCGCACGAGGACCGCACTGGGGGACAATGGGGACATGGACGGCACGATCGTGCGGATCGCCATCGTGGACGACCACGCCATGTTCGCCGAAGGGCTGCGCTCCTGGCTGGCCGCCCATGATCCGCAGGTCACTGTGACCTATCTGGGCCCGGATCCGGCGACCGCCCTGCAGTTCGGGCCCGAACTCGACGCGGTGCTGCTGGACATCGACCTGGGTCCGGGGGCTCCGCGCACCGCCGACACCGTCGACGCCTTCGCCCGCCAGCACGTCCCCGTCCTCCTGGTCAGTGCGCTGGCCCGCGGCGTTCCGCTGCGGGAGGCCATCGTGGCCGGCGCTGCGGGCTACCTCTCGAAGGCCTCCGACCCCGGCGAGTTGCTCACCCGGTTGCGGCAGGTGGCGCGGGGGGAGTACGTCGTGACCCGGGAGGTCGCGGAGGTCATGTGCAGCCCGGCGCCGCCCGATCTCAGCGGCCAGGAACTGCGGGCACTGCAGTTGTACGCTCAGGGGATGCCGCTCAAGGTCGTGGCCCGGCGCATGTCGATCTCGCAGCACACCGCCAAGGAGTACCTCGACCGGGTGCGGGCCAAGTACGCCGCGAGTGGTCGCACCGCCCGCACCAAGACGGAGTTGCACAGCGTTGCCAGGGAGGACGGGCTGCTCACAGATGAGCCCTAGAGTCGCGCGGTGGGCCGCGGTGATGACCGTCGCGATGCTGCTCGGGTCGGCGGGCACGGTGTGGGCGCGCACCCTCTCCGGCTGGAACCGTCCGGCCCCTCAAGCGGTCCTGTGCGACGACTACCGGTCTTTCGCCGGCGCGGTCCTCGGCCACGGGGCACTCGCCGATGCCGGCCTGCGCATGACCGCCGCTCGCCTGCAGCACACGGCCACGCGCTACGCGGCAGCCCAACCCGCGGATTCGGGTGCCGCCCGGGACGCGGCGGGCGCATTACGACTGCTCCTCAATGCGCCGTACGCCAACCGGGCCGACCTGTTCATCGCGGCCCGTCCGGTCGCAGTCATCTGTGGCCTGGACTGGCGAAAAGGGTCGGACTGGGAGTTCGCCCCCGGATCGTGAGCCCTTCGGACCGGCCTGCCCGCGGGCTGTGGCGATCCCGCGAGGGTCAGCCGTTGATGCCCGGAGTGTCCGAGGGACAGGCGGGAACCCCTTCGATGAGGCCGTCGAGGTTGTCCTTGGTGATGTAGATGTCCGCGAACCAGTAGTCCTTCCCCTCGAACTCGGTGTACACCCAGTTCTTGGAGTCGATCGCCAGGGCGTTGCGGATCGCGGCGGGAGTGGGTGCGTAGCACAGCACCGTCACCTCGTCACCGTGCTGCACGGGCCCGGGGATCGAGTGGCCCTCGTACGCGCGGGTCGGCCAGGCATTGATCCGGCAGGTGGTCGTCTCCGTGCCGCATCCGGTCGGGTCGTCGGGCACCCACCACCCGGCGGTGTCGACCGACCAGGTCTTGCCCTGGATGTCGGCGATCGAGGTCGGCTCGGGCGTCGGCGTCGGTGAGGGCGAGGACTCAGCACTTCCCCCACTCGAGCAGCCGGCGATCCCGGCGGCGACAACGACCGCAGCGCACGCGACGGCGACAGAACGCATGTTGGCCCCCCTTTGGGACTGTTGATCTTCCGTTGAAACCCTACCGCCGGTCCCTCAGCGGTCTTCATCGGGCCAGGTCACATGCAACCACCAGCCGTCCTCGTCGCACCACGCCTCCGGATCCTCGGTCCGAGCCGGCCGGTCGCTGTGCGCCAGGACGCTGGCCGTGCCCGCGGTGTGGCTGACCGTGACGGTCAGCGTCGCCCGGGGGTCGGTGGGCAGCCAGCTGTCCAGCCGCCGGGCGGCCGCACGCGCTTCGGCGCTGTCCTGCTCGACCGCCGCCGGGTCCCCCACCAGATCCAGCCGGGGCCCCGGGTGGCCCGCCCACCGCATCAGCACCTCGTTCACCGGCCCGGTCCGGGACATCAGCAGCAACCACCGCCGCAGTCGCTGCGCGCACGACCGGGCCCGCACTCGCAGTTGCCCGCTGTCGCGCTCGCCGGCCACGATATCGCCCAGCAGATCGGCCGCCGCGGACAACTCCGGTGAACTCCATCGGGCCAGTTCCCGCGAGCGCACCCGGCGCTGCACCTGCGCGGAGAAGGCCTGCTCCCGGGCCAGCGCCTGCCGGTCCAGCAGGACCTCCTGGTCCCGCAGTGTCCCGGCCAACCAGAACCCACCCAGTGCGACGCCGCATCCGACGAGGGCGGACATGGTGAAACCCCAGCCGCAGGAGGCTGACAGGCGCATCACCAGCACGGTCGAAACGACGGATGCAGCCAGTGTGACCGCCACGGCCGCCGCGAACCTCGCCCACGACGCCACGACGACCGACAGGCACAGCAGGATCACCAGGCGGGGGTCGAGGCCGGAGTCCCGCTGGAAGGACGCACAGTACGGGTCACCGAGCGGCAGCATCAGTGCTGCGAAGGCCAGACCCCCCAGGACGGTCAGCAGAACCGGCTCCCGCGGCGGCCCGTGCCGGGAGCCCGCCAGCAGGAGCGCACAGGAGCCGGCGGCGACCAGCAGGGTCCACAGGCGGATCTCGCGGGCGGCCACGCCGGTGTCTACGCCGATGAGCAGCGCCCAGATGGACAGTGCCACGGCCGCGAGGCCGCCGGTCAGGCGCAGCATGCGCGTCCGCAGGTCCGCCAGGCCGGCGAGCACCCGCGCGCGGCCCACATCCCAGGTCAGGCTGACCCGGGTGCCCGCACCGGGTTCACTGCCGACCACCGCGAACCCTCCGACGCCCTGCATGGTCCGCACCACCGCGGTCTGCAGTCCCAGTCGCGACGCCGGCTGTTCCGCGAAGCCCACCCCGGCGTCGGTCACCTCGATCCACGCCGAGTCCGCATCGACCCTGGCCCGCAGCGTCGCCGACGATACCCCGGCGTGTTTTGCGGCGTTCAGCAGCGCTTCCCTGGTCGCGCCCACCAGCGCCTCGGTCACCAGTTCCGGTGGGTCGGCCTGCCAATGGTCGTCGACCTCCACCTCGAGGCCCAGGTGCCTCGCCGAATCGGCCAGGTCGGCCATGAGGTGCGAGGAACTCACCTCCGCCAGGTGCGCCAGCGCCCGCAGATCCGACCGGCACCGCCGGGTGAGTTGGTCCCAGCGCTCGGGTCCGACACCGTTGGCGACTGCTTCCAGAGTGTTGAGGACGGTGTCGTGGACGACCCGCCGGATGGCGTCGGCGGCCACCGCGTCGGACTGCGCGACGATCCGCCGCTCCTGCCGGCGACGCGCCTGCTCATCAGCCAGGTCCGCCCGCTTCGCAGCGGCCCGCAGCGCCGACGCGGCGGCCAGGGCGACGGCGTAGACGACCGCGAGTTGGACCATCCGGTACCAGGTCAGGCCGGGGCTGGTCTCAGCGGTGTACGCCGAGACCGCGCTGGGCCATCCCGCCCCGGCCAGTGTGACCACCATGCCGATGGCGGACTGGGGCAGGGGTGTGCTGACTCCGAGCGCGATCAGCGCGGCCAATGCGGCCGTGAACGTCTGCGGCCACCATCCCTCGAAGCCCGCGCGGACCTGGAGCAGTCCCAGCAGCAACACGACCGCGGGTGCGATGAGCCAGCCGACGTACTCATCGAATGCGCTGTCGTGGTTCCTGCGCCACCAGAGTCCGGCGGCTCCGGCCGAACACAGCAGCATTGCCTGCACACCGATGAAACCGTCACCCTCCGGGGCCAGCAGGACGAACCACAGGGCAGCCACCCCCAGCAGCGTCACCGAGACGGTCCGTCCCAGCCGGTTCAACGACTCCTGGGTGCTCTGCAGAGCAGTCATGGGGTTCCGGGCAGCCGCGTGAAGAGCACGTGTGAGGCCGGTTCCGCGGGTGGATTCCCGATCGGGACCCCGCTGCCCCGATAGCCGCTGACGCGGTCCTCGGAGTCGAGGACCAGCGTGCTGCCGTTCCACCGGGCCGGATCGATGGCGTCCAGGGACCCGGTGAACAACGGATCACCGGTGCGGACATCCACCACGATGTTGACCGGGCCGGCATTCCCCCAGAACACTCCGTAGGCCCCCCCGCGCAGTTGCAGACGAGCGTCATCGACCTGCTGTGCAGTCCATCGCCAGATCCGGGTCCCCCGCATGATGTCCAGCGCCTCGATGCTGCCATCCCTTCGGGTGATCGCGATCACCCCGCTGTCCAGGTCCACCGCCGGTTCCGCCGCGGCTTCCCGGCGCCACACGATGCTGCCGTCACCACGAGCCAGGGCCACTTGCACGTCCCCGGCGTTGTCACGATCTCCGCGCAGCAGGACCCGGTTGCCGGTCAACGCCAGGGCCGCCGGGCGGAAGTGGTTCCGGTAGTCGACCCACGGGATCTCCACCCGGATCGCGCCGTCCGATGGGCGCACAAAAGCCACGCGGGTGATCGGGCCGTCGCGCTGCGCGTCGTGCCGGTAGGCCAGGGTGATCAGCGGTCCTGGTGTCACGGTGCGCAGACCCTGACCGCCCCGGAAGGTCCAGGCGATCCCGCCGTCACGCATTCGCAGCGCAACCAGGCCGGACAACTGGAACACCCCCTGATCGGCCACGCTCGGCCGGACCAGCACCAGTCCCCGGCATATCCCGGCCACCCGCACCGAGGCCCGGGGGTCCTGGGCCGGCACCCGGGTGCTCCACCGCGGTTCGGCCGTTTCGGCATCCCAGGCCCGGACCGTGAAGACGTTGCGTCTGCCGGTCCACTGCACCCCGGCGGTCATCAGGTGGCCGGCCGGTCCCCCGGTCGTCGGGAAACCCACCGCCCGCCCGTAGACCAATTGACCCATGAGGTGCCCGTCGGCCATGCTGCCGACGAACTGCTTCACGATGTGCTCGTGCGCGGGATCCATCCCGACGGCCAGCCAGATCCCGGAGTCCGAGGTCACCTTCCGGGTACTGGACAGTGGCAGCGGCAGTCGCTGCTCCCAGCTCATCGTCCCCATGGATGTCAGGCCGGGGTCCGCGCTGACCGTGACCCGGGGCTGGACGGCTCCGGGGATGCCATCCGGGGGCGGCGGGGTCGACGCCACGCAGCCGGTCAGCAGGAACGCCCCAGCGAGCGCCCCTGCCCACCGCGCCTTCATGCCTCCAGGGTAAGAGGCGGCGGGCCCGGAAAGCGACGATCGGGAGCCTGTGGATTCGCCTTCGCGGGTCGGCCCCGCGATAATCCAGGTAGCGGAAACAGGGGGAGCGCATGGGTTACACAATCGCCGTGGTCGGACCGGCGCAGGCCGACCCAGCCGAACTCGCTGCCGCCGAGGAGGTGGGGCGCCTGCTGGCTTCCGCCGGACACGCGATCATCACCGGTGGACACGGTGGGGTGATGGAGGCCGCCGCGCGCGGCGCCGCGATCGCCGACGGGATGGTCATCGGGATTCTGCCAGGCACTGAGCGCGATGCGAACCCCTTCGTGACGGTTGCTGTGCCCACCGGGCTCGGCGAACTGCGCAACGGCCTGATCGTGCGCGCCGCTGACGCTGTGGTGGCCGTCGGCGGCAGCTGGGGAACCCTCAGCGAGGTGGCCCTGGCGATGCGCACCGGGGTGCCGGTGGTCGTGCTCGGGGGGTGGGATCTACCACCGGGGCCGTGTCTGGCAGCCTCCCCGGCGGAGGCGGCCACGCTCGCCGTCGAACTAGCCTCCAGGGCGGCCAGGGGTCTCTGACCCGAACGGTGCGTCGTGCTGTGTCCCGACAGGCGGGCCTCGGATCCGGGGTGCACTCGTGGGCCGGCTCTTGGTGCAGAAGTGACACGTGAGGTGTCAGATCCTCCCCAGAAGGCACCGGGACGTCACACACCGAGGATGCAATCAGGCCACTGGCCGACGGCGGCAGAGGCGCAACCCCTGCCACCGTCGCCTCAGCCGGATCAGACTCCGACCGAATCCCCCGGCCGCTCACCGGGCAGATCCAGTGAGCCGTGTCCGGCGTCGCTGATCTGGGACGGTGAGACACGCTTGCGGAACACCCAGTAGGTCCAGCCCTGGTAGGCCAGCACCACCGGGGTGAAGATGACCGCCACGATCGTCATGATCTTCAAGGTGTAGGGGGTGCTGCTCGCGTTCCAGATCGTCAGCGACAGCGCCGGGTCGTTCGACGCGGGCATGACGTTCGGGTAGAGCACGCAGAACAGGTAGGCCACAGCACCGGCCAGCGTTATGGCGCTGAACACGAAGGCCCAGCCCTCCTTCTCAGCCCGGTTCATGGCCAGTCCGGCCAGCCAGGCGACGGCCGCGACGATCACCAGCGCCCAGGTCCAGGCCTTGTCGCTATAGGCGAGTTGGGTCCAGAGCAGGAAGACGACCGCGATGACAGTTGCGACCAGGCCGATCTGACCGGCCAGTTTGTTCGCCCGCACCCGGATGTCTCCATCGGTCTTCAGCGCGAGGAAGACCGCGCCGTGGGTCATGAACAGGGTCAGGGTGGTCAGGCCCCCGACCAGCGCGTACGGGTTGAGCAGGTTGAAGAAGCCGCCGTCGTACAGGCTGTTGTCGAATCCCCCGGACCTCATCGGCACCCCGCGCACGATGTTGGCGAAGGCCACCCCCCACAGCAGGGCGGGGATGAACGACCCCACCACGATGGCCGCGTCCCAGCGATTACGCCAGGTGGCGCTCGAACGCTTGCTGCGGTATTCGAAGGCCACCCCACGGATGATCAGTCCGACCAGGATGATCAGCAGCGGCAGGTAGAAGCCGCTGAACAGCGTCGCGTACCACTCCGGGAACGCGGCGAACGTCGCACCGCCGGCGACCAGCAGCCACACCTCGTTGCCGTCCCACACCGGGCCGAGCGTGGTGAGCACCGCGCGGCGCTCCTGCTCGGTCTTGCCGATCACCGGCAGCAGGATGCCGACGCCGAAGTCGAAGCCCTCGAGGACGAAGTAGCCCATCCACAGGACCGCGATGAGGATGATCCAGACTTGTTGGAGTTCCATGACCGTCTCCTCAGTACGTGACCGTCAGCGGCCGGTCTTCGCCGACCTTGTCCGGATAGGTGTGTTCGGCTGACTCGGGTGGGCCGATCTTGACCGCCCGCATGAGCAGCCCGACCTCCACCACCGCCAGCGCGCCGTACAGCAGCGTGAAGACGACCATGGAGATCAGCACCTGCGTCGAGGACACCGACGGACTGACCCCGTCACGGGTCAGCATCATGCTGAACACCACCCAGGGCTGCCGGCCCATCTCGGTGAAGATCCAGCCGGTGGAAGCACCCAGCAGTGGGGTGATGATCCCGAAGATCGCCATGCGCGAGAACCACTTGCTCTGCGGTATGCGTTCCTTGCGGGTGGCCCACAGCATCCACAGCGCGATCGCGGTACCGACGAACCCGAAGCCCATCATCA
>DAOMFH010000004.1:0-31043 GCA_035429705.1 Actinomycetota bacterium | reverse complement strand
GTCCGCGCACCCTGTTCCCGGGCACCGGATGGCCCACCGAGGTCGGCGGGCCCGGCGCGGAGGGGACCGCCATCAACGTGGCACTGCCGCCCGGTACCGCCGACAACGCCTGGCTGCGGGCGTTCGATGCGGTGGTCCCGCCGGCGCTGCACGCGTTCGAGCCGGAATTCCTGGTCTCGCAGCAGGGTTGCGACAGCCACTTCCGGGAT
The DNA here is from genome assembly GCA_035429705.1 of Actinomycetota bacterium. GTDB lineage: Bacteria > Actinomycetota > Actinomycetes > S36-B12 > UBA10799 > JADKAV01. Next base: position 30,834 of record DAOMFH010000004.1, on the reverse strand, counting down.
CCGCTGGCGCACATGTCGCTGAGCCTGGAGGGTCAACGGATGTCCTACCAGGCCCTGCACCGGCTCGCGCACACGTATGCCAAGGGGCGCTGGATCGCGACCGGTGGCGGGGGATACGAGTGGGTCGATGTCGTGCCGCTGGCCTGGACCCATCTGCTGGCAGAGGCGCTGGACCGGCCGATCGAGCCGACCGCGGCGACCCCGGAGCCGTTCCAGGCGCTCGTGAAGAAAGTGCTGGAGCGTGATCCGCCGCTGACCATGGGCAACGGCCGCGACCCCTGGGTCCGCAGTTGGGACTCCGGCTACAACCCGGACGACGCGGTGGACGCAGCCGTGCTCGCCACCCGGCGGGCGGCCTTCCCCTACCTGGGGATCGACCCGGACCCGGATCCACTGTTCTAGCCCCACTACGCTGGAACGAAGTTCGACTCGGCGAGGAGGCCGGTAATGGGTTCGGTGATCAAGAAGCGCCGCAAGCGGATGGCGAAGAAGAAGCATCGCAAACTGCTGCGGAAGACCCGCGTTCAGCGCCGCAACAAGAAGTAGTAGCGCATGGGGCAGGTTGTCCTGATCACCGGCGTCTCCCGGTACCTCGGGGGCCGGATGGCGCAGATCCTCACCCAGGATCCGGCGGTGGACCGGGTCATCGGGGTCGATGTCGTGGCGCCTCGGCAGGACATCGGTGGGGCGGAGTTCGTCCGTGCCGACATCCGCAACCCGATCATCGCCAAGGTGATCGGGGCCGCGCAGGTCGACACCGTGGTCCACATGGGGGTCATCGCAACCCCCATGCAGGCCGGTGGCCGGATGTCCATGAAGGAGATCAACGTCATCGGCACCATGCAGTTGCTGGCCGCCTGCCAGAAGTCGCCGACGGTTCGCAAACTCGTGGTGAAGTCCACGTCGGCGGTCTACGGTGCCGGTCCGAAGGACCCGGCGATGTTCACCGAGGAGATGGAGCCCAAGCATGCGCCGGGTTCCGGCTGGGCGAAGGACAGCGTCGAGGTGGAGGCCTACGTGCGCGGGTTCGCCCGTCGTCGGCCGGACGTGTCGGTGACCACGCTGCGGCTGGCCAATCACCTCGGCCCCGGCGTGCAGACGCCCATGGCGACCTATTTCTCACTGCCGGTCATCCCCGTGGTGCTCGGGTTCGACGCCAGGCTGCAGTTCATCCATGAGGATGACGGCCTGGAGGCCATGCGCCGGGCAACGGTGCAGGAGCACCCGGGGACGTTCAACGTGGCCGGCGACGGCGTGATCCTCGTATCGCAGGCGGCGCGGCGGGCCGGTCGTCCGGTCGTGCCCGTCCCGAGTCCCTTCGCCTTCGCCGTCGGGGCGTTCTTCCGGCGCCTCGGCCTGGCGGACTTCTCGCCGGAACAGGTGCGCTTCCTCACCTACGGCCGGGGGATCGACACCACCCGCATGCGGACCGAGTTCGGGTTCGTGCCGCAGCACACCACCTCGGAGACTTTCGACGCTTTCGTCGATGCCCACCACCTCAACCGCCTGCTTCCGCCGGAACGGGTGGAGCAGGCCGAGGCCCAGATCCTGTCGCTGCTGACCGGGAAGGAGCGAGTCGGTGCCTGACGCCCGGGTCATCCCGCTCAAAGGGAAGGACCCCAAGAAGAAGAAGCCCGCGAACCGCAAGCCCGCGAGTCGCGGCGCGGCGGCCAGTCGTGCGAGTACCGCCGCCTCACCGGAACCCGACCTCGATCCCACGCCACTGCCGGGCGTGCAGGAGCACGTGGAATGGGAGACCCGGGTCGCCGGGGCGCTGGCATTCCTGCGCCGGCGCATCACCGGCGAGTACGAGGTGGACGACTTCGGCTTCGACGAGGAACTGACCGATCGGATCCTGCTCGCACCGTTCCGGCCGCTCTACAAGAAGTGGTTCCGGATCGAGACCCGCGGCCTGGAGCACATCCCGGACACCGGGGGCGCGCTGCTGGTCGCCAACCACTCGGGCACGGTCGCGATCGACTCGATGATGACCCAGTTGGCGATCTGGGATCATCACCCCGAGCACCGCAAACTGCGCATGCTCGGCGCGAACCTCGTGTTCCAGATGCCGGTGGTCGCGGAACTGGCCCGCAAGGGCGGGCACACCCTGGCCTGTGCACCCGACGCGGAGCGCCTGCTGTCCTCCGGGGAACTGGTCGGCGTCTGGCCGGAGGGCTTCAAAGGGATCGGCAAGCCGTTCAGCGAGCGGTACAAACTGCAGCGGTTCGGCCGCGGCGGGTTCGTCGCGGCCGCGCTGCGGACCAAGACCCCGATCATCCCCTGCTCCATCGTCGGGGCTGAGGAGATCTACCCGATCATCGGGAACTCGAAGGTCCTGGCGCGAATGGTGGGCGCACCGTACTTCCCGATCACGCCGACGTTCCCCTGGCTGGGCCCCCTGGGCCTGGTCCCGCTGCCGAGCAAATGGATCATCGAGTTCGGCGAACCGATCCCGACCGACGGCTTCCCGGACAACGCCGCGGACGACCCGATGCTGGTCTTCGACCTCACCGACCAGGTGCGCGAGACGATCCAGCAGACTCTGTACCGGCTGCTGGTGGCTCGCCGGTCGGTGTTCTTCTAGGCCGAAGTTGCGCCGGAGTTCGCTGTCGGCATCCTCCGGTCTTATCCAGTCGTGACGTCCGGCCGTCGGCCGGCGGGTCTTGCCTACTGGCGGGCGGCACCGCCTCAGCCGCGTGCACCGCGCCGGGCCATGATCGTGCCCACCGCGATGCCGGTCACCAGGCCCGCAGCGCCCACCGCCGGGGCGGTGATCTTGATGACCCGGCGGGCGGTGCGGTAGTCGCGGACCGTCCAGCCGTTGCGCCGTGCGTGGATACGCAGCGCCCGGTCGGGATTGACGGCCACCGGGGTGCCCACCAATGAAAGCATCGGGATGTCGTTGGCGCTGTCGGAGTAGGCCGCGCAGCGGCTCAGGTCCAGTCCCTCCCGGTGCGCGAGGGCCTGGATGGCATGTGCCTTCGCCTCCCCGTGCAGCGGCTGGCCGACCAGTTTCCCGGTGTAGACGCCATGGACCTGCTCGGAGACCGTCCCCAGGGCGCCGGACAGCCCAAGGTGCTCGGCGATGAGTTCGGCGAGTTCGATCGGCGCGGCCGAGACCAGCCAGACCCGTTGCCCGGCGTCGAGGTGGCCCTGGGCCAGTGCGACCGTGCCGGGCCAGAACCGGTCGATCATGTACTCGTCGAAGATGTCCCGGGTGAGCGCTATCAACTCGGCCTGATTGCGTCCCTTGACCAGCGCCAGGGCCTCCTCGGTGATGTCGTGGACGTCGCCGCTGTGCTCCTTGCCGACGACGACGAACCGGGTCTGCCGCCAGACGAAGTCCAGGATCTGACCCCGGGTGAGGTATCGGTGTTTGGCCAGGCCGCGCGCCCAGTGGAACATCGAGGCGCCGTGGATGAGCGTGTTGTCGATGTCGAAGAAGGCCGCCGCCCGGGCATCCGGCTCGGCGGGCATGGCCTGTGCGATCTCGGCGGTCTCCCACCCTGGCCCTGCGTCGTCGCTGAGAGTCACCTGTGCAGGCTAGCGAAGTGGCCCGTGTGCGAGACTCGGGGCGTGGTGGCCAACCTCGCTGATCTGGTGAGCGCTGCGGCGCAGGCGCGGCCCCGGCATCCCGCGATCGTGACCGATCAACGGATAACCACGTGGAGTGAGGTGGACTGGCAGGTCCGGGCGGTCGCCGGTGGCCTGATCGCCCGCGGACTCCGGCCTGGCACACGCGTGGCGATCATCCAGTCGAACACCCTCGAGTTCGTCACCAGCTACTTCGGCATCCTGCGTGCCGGCATGGTGGCGGTGCCGCTCAACACCGGCTACACCGCACCTGAACTGCGGGCGTTCCAGGCCGAGGTCGATGTCCGCCTGGTGCTCGCCGAGCCGTCGCTGCGGCCTGTTCTGGCTGCTCTGGACGTGGACGTCGTGTACACGGGCACCGAGCAGTGGCGACGGTTCACGGTCGGGAGTTCCCCGCTGCCGACCGGCCCCGCCGACCCGGAGTCGCTGGCCGTGCTGATGTTCACCTCGGGGACCAGTGACCGGCCCAAGGCGGCGATGCTGAGTCACCGGGCACTGCTGGCCAACCTGGACCAGATCGGTGCTCTGCAGGATCCCCCCGCCATCACCCGGGACGACGTGGTGCTGTGCGTCCTGCCGCTGTTCCACATCTATGCCCTCAACGCCACCCTGGGCATGGTGACCCGACAGGCCGCCAGCATCGTCCTGAGCGAACGGTTCGATCCGGCGCAGGCTCTGGCGGCGATACGTCGGCATCAGGTGACCACCGTGGCCGGTGCGCCGCCGATGTACGTCGCCTGGTCTGTCCAGGAAGGACTGGCCGAGGCGCTCGCGGGGACCCGGTTGCTGCTGTCCGGTGCCGCCCCCCTGCCACGCAACGTCATGGAGCAGTTCCAGACGCTTACCGGCAAGCCCATCTGGGAGGGGTACGGGATGACCGAGTGCGCTCCGGTCATCACCGCTTCGCTCGCCGCGGGCCGGCCGAAGCCCGGGTCCGTCGGCCGGCCGCTGCCGGGTGTCGAGGTGCAGTTGCGCGACGAGGGGGGCCACCCGGCCGTGGAGGGTGATCCGGGGGAGGTACTGGTCAGGGGGCCGAACCTGTTCAGCGGCTACTGGCCGGACGGATCAGGGGGTCCGGATGAGCAAGGCTGGTTCGCGACCGGCGATGTCGCCTACAGCGACGACGACGGTGACCTGCGGTTGGTCGACCGCCGCCGCGAGTTGATCATCGTCAGCGGCTTCAACGTCTACCCGCGTGAGGTGGAGGAGGTCATCTCCCAGATGGACGGCGTGCTCGAGGTGGCCGTCATGGGGGTCACCCATCCGTATACGGGGGAGGCGGTGAAGGCCTTCGTGGTGCTGGAGCCCGAGGCGGAGGTCACGGCCGCGGATGTGCTGGAGTTCGCCTCGTCCCGCCTGGCCCGGTTCAAGTGCCCGACGATCGTCGATGTCGTGGGGGGCCTGCCGCACTCCGTCACCGGAAAGGTGAGCAAGAGCCGTCTGCGGGACCACGAAGGGGTGGACCCGCTCTGAGCGCGCGCGTCATCCTCATCGGCAAACCCGGGTGCCACCTGTGTGACGTGGCCCGACAGGTGGTCGAACTGGTCTGTGCCCAGACCGGCGCAGAGTGGACCGAGGTCTCGATCGCCGATGACGTCCGGCTCGCCGCCAGGTACGCCGACCAGGTTCCGGTGGTGCTCGTGGACGGCGCGGTCCACGACGTCTACCGGGTCAACGCCCAGCGTCTGCGGACGGCCCTGGTCTGACGTCCCCTCGCGTGCCGGCCGACGCACGCAGATCGCATCGCGGGGCGCCTCGACCAGGCGGTACGTGCTATCCGCATAGCGAACACAGTAATCCGGATTCCAGTTTGGCGGTCCTTGTGAAATCGGTAGCATGGAGGCCGATCTTTCCCAGCCCCCGGCAGACAGGTGACAGGTGTCCATCAGGCGATTGCGACGACGGGATCTGCCCGACGCCACGATCGCCCGGCTGCCCCAGTACATCCGTTGCCTGTCGCAGTTGGACGGTGCGGGACTCGAGACCGTGCACAGTGCCGAACTCGCCGCCCAGGTTGGGGTCAGTGGCGCGGTGGTGCGTCGTGACCTCAGCTATCTGGGCAGCTACGGGACGCGGGGGGTCGGTTACCCGGTGGCGGGGCTTCGCGACCAGATGAACCATGCGCTGGGCCTGGCCGCCGAACATCGCCTCATCGTGGTGGGAATCGGGCACATGGGCAGCGCCCTGGCCGGCTATGGAGGGTTCGCCGACCGGGGGCTGCGGGTCGTCGGCCTGTTCGACGTCGACCCCGGACTGATCGGGCACAAGGCCGGCAACCCCGACCTGGGCCAACTGGTCATCCAGCCGATGGCCGAGTTGCCCGGATTCGTGGCCGGCCACGGGGTCACCATCGCGGTGATCGCGACACCGGCCGGGGTCGCGCAGTCCGTCGCCGACCTGCTGGTCGGGGCCGGGGTGACCAGCATCCTGAATCTGACCGCTGCGCACCTGAAGGTGCCGGAGGGTGTCGTCGCCCGCCCGGTGGATCTCGCCACCGAGATCCAGATCCTGGCCGTCCACGCCGGGCAGCGGGGGGAGCGATGAGCCTGCTCGTACTGGGGTTGAGCCACCGCAGCGCACCCCTCGAGGTCCTGGAGAAGGTCGCGGCGGTCGACACAGCCGAGATCGTGCCGATGCTCGGTGCCGGGGAGGCGGTGGCCGAGGCGCTGCTGCTGTCGACCTGCAACCGGATCGAGGTCTACACCGAGGTTTCCCGCTTCCACGCGGGCCTCGAAGCGGTGACCGGGATCCTGGCGAAAGCCGCTGGTCTGGCCACGGACCAGTTGTCCGCGCACCTCTACGTGCACTACGAGGATGCCGCGGTCCGGCACGCATTCCGGGTCGCCAGCGGGCTGGACTCCATGGTCGTCGGTGACGAACAGATCCTCGGGCAGTTCCGCGAGGCCTTCAAGGCCGCCGTGGACAGTGGGCTGGCCGGAGGCCGCCTGCATCGGCTGGCGCAGAGCGCCCTGCGGCTCGGCAAGCGCGTGCAGACGGACACCGGGATCGGTCGTCACGGCGCATCGGTGGTCTCGGTGGCGCTGGCTGCCGCGGCCGACCATCTGGAGTCTCTGGCCGGCCGCCACGTTGTCGTGCTCGGGTCGGGTTCGATGTCGTCGCTGGCGGCCTCCATGGCCGCCCAGCAGGGTGCCCGGGTGACCATCGTCGGGCGCACCGCCGCGTCGGTGCACCGGTTGGCGGCGGCCGTGGGGGGCCGGGGCGTCGATCTGGCCGATCTGGACGCGGAACTCCGGGGGGCCGAGGTGGTGGTCAGTGCCACCGGGGCCACCGGACTGCTGGTGACCAAGGAGCACCTCGAACGGGTGCTGACCGACGGGTCACGGGGCATCTACTTCTGCGACCTGGCATTGCCGCATGACATCGACCCCCGGGTCGTGGAGTTGCCGGACATGCACCGCCTCGACCTCCGGGGGGTCGGCCGGTTGCCGGCCGCACGTGCGGCGGCCGAGAGCGTCGAGCAGGCCGAGGCGATGGTCCTGGAGGCGACCACGGATTTCGTCCAGCGGCAGATCAGCGCCAAGGTCGAACCCGTCGTGGTGGCCCTGAGATCGCGGGCCGAGCAGGTCGTCACCGAGGAACTCGACGGGCTGCGCATGCGCAACCCCCAGTTGACGGCCGAGCAGTTCGACGAACTGGCCCGCTCCATGCGCCGGGTGGTGGCCACCCTCCTGCACACGCCCACGGTGCGCATGAAGGAGTTCGCCGTCGATCCGGGCGGAGACCGGTACGCCGCGGCGTTGCATGCCCTGTTCGACCTGGACCCGGCGGCTGTGGCCGCGCTGAGCCACACTTCGAACGACCTCTCCGGGGGGCGTCCGAGTGCGTGAGATCCGGGTGGCCACGAGGGCCAGCGCGTTGGCGCGCGCACAGACGGGCTGGGTGCGCGGCCTCATCGCCGACGCCGTCGATGCCCAGGTGTCCGAGGTGCTGGTGACCACGCAGGGCGACACCTCGATGGCCGCGCTGACCTCGTTCGGCGGCCAGGGCGTGTTCGTGGCCGCCGTGCGCCAGGCGGTGATCGACGCAGCGGCGGACGTGGCGGTCCACTCGATGAAGGATCTGCCGACCGCCGACGATCCCCGCGCCACGGTGGTCGCGGTACCCGTGCGGGAGGACCCCCGCGACTTCGTCGTCGCCCAGGCCGGCGGACTCGACGACCTGCCTGCCGGCGCGACGGTCGCCACCGGTTCGGTACGCCGGACGGCGTTCCTGCGCCGGTTGCGGCCAGACCTGCAGATCGTGGGTATCCGGGGAAACGTCGACAGCCGGATCGCCAAGGTGGCCGACGGGACTGTGGACGCGGTGGTCCTGGCAGTGGCCGGACTGCGCCGGCTGGGCCTGACCCCGCCCGGATTCGCGCTGTCCGTGGACGACATGCTGCCGGCGGTCGGGCAGGGCGCCCTGGCTGTGGAGATGCGCGCCGATGATCCGCTGGGCGCGACGGTGGCCGGGATCGGCGACCAGGCGGCCACCGCCGCGGTGACCGCGGAGCGGGCGCTGCTGGCCGGGCTGCGGGCGGGATGCAGCGCGCCGGTCGGTGCCGCGACCACATGCCGGGGGAACCAGATCGAGATACGCGCCGCCGTCCTGTCCGCCGACGGCTCGAAGATGTACGAATGCACGATGTCCGGCGCTCTGTCGCTGCCTCACGAGGTGGGCCAGCGCGCCGCGCAACACCTGATCGGCCAAGGCGCCGATCGACTACTCAGGAGATAACGGATGAAGAATCGAAAGCCCGTCTTCGCGGTGACCCTCATTGCAGCAGGGTCCGGTGACCCGGAACTGCTTTCGGTGCGAGCCGCTGCGGCGCTGGAGAAGGCAGATGTGGCGGTCTGCGACCCCGAGGTGAGCGAACTGCTCGCCGGTGGGGACAGCGAGATCCTCGACATGTCCACCGCCCCCACGGATGCCCCGGCAGTGGCAAAGGCGCTGGTTGAACAGGCGCGGGCCGGCCGGCGGGCGGTGCGGGTGTTCAGTGGCGACCCGGTGCTGGACGGCCGGGTGCTGGCCGAGGCCAGAGCGCTGCACCGCGCCAAGGTGCCCTTCGAGATCCTGCCCTGTGCCGGGGACGTGATCGGTGTTGCCGCGTACGCGGGTATCGGCCTGATGGGTCCGAAGGCAAAGCAGATGCGGGTCGTCGACCTGCTTTCCGGAGAGGTCGATGCGCAGACCCTGGCGGACTCGTCGGCCACCCTCGTCATCCGCAACGCCGCGGACTCGGCCCCGGGCATCGCCAAGGCGGCGCTGGCCGCCGGTCGCACCCCGGGCACCGGAATGGTCGTTGTGCGGGGCGGGACCACCGTGGAGCAGTTGTCCGTGGTCACCACTCTGGGTGATGCGGTCGCCGACCTGAAAGCCGCGAAGGTGACGGGCAATGGTGACGTGTTCATCGGCGACTCGGTGGGATCGGCTGAGACGCTGGGATGGTTCGAGAGCCGCCCGCTGTTCGGGTGGCGGGTGCTCGTGCCACGCACCAAGGATCAGGCCGGCGACTTGTCGGCACAACTACGGCTGTACGGAGCCGTACCGGTCGAGGTGCCCACCATCAGCGTGGAGCCTCCGCGCACGCCGCAGCAGATGGAGCGGGCGATCGAAGGGATCGAGTCCGGCCGGTACCAGTGGATCGCCTTCACCAGCGTCAACGCCGTGCGCGCGATTCGGGAACGGTTCGAGCAGCGCGGACTCGACGCGAGACACCTGGCCGGACTGAAGATCGCGGCGATCGGGGAGTCCACCGCCGCCGCGCTGCGGGAGTTCGGCGTCCGGGCGGATCTGCTGCCCCAGCCGGAGGCCCAGACCTCGGCCGGTCTGCTGGACGTCTGGCCCGAGCGGGATCCCGAGTTCGACCCGATCGGCCGGGTGTTCCTGCCGCGCGCCGACATCGCAACCGAGAAACTGGTGGCCGGATTGGAGGACCGCGGCTGGGAGGTCGACGACATCACGGCCTACCGGACGGTGCGGGCCGCGCCGCCGGCCGCGGAGATCCGCGAGGCGATCAAGACCGGCGGCTTCGATGCTGTCGTATTCACCTCTTCGAGCACCGTGCGCAACCTGGTGGGCATCGCCGGCAAGCCGCACGCCACCACCGTCATCGCGGCGATCGGCCCGGAGACGGCCGCGACCGCCGGCCAGCACGGGCTGAAGGTGGCGGTGCAGCCGACGCAGGCCAAGCTGGAACCGATGGTCGCCGCCCTGGCCGAGCACGGCGAACAGCTCAGGCAGGCCGCGTTGGCCAACGGTGAGCGCACCTGGCGCCCCTCCAAACGCCGCGGTGCCGGCCGGCGGCGGGCCGCCGCCAAGTGAGGATCCGGCCGCGTCGTCTCCGCACGACCGCGGCGATGCGGCGGATGGTGCGGGAGAACCGGGTCCATCGTGCACAACTGGTGCTGCCGGTCTTCATCGTCGAGGGCCTGGCCGAACCCCGCCCCATCGCGTCGATGCCGGGGGTCCATCAGCACACCCTGCAGTCCCTGCCCGGTCTCGTCCAACGGGCGGCCAGCGCGGGACTCGGCGGGGTCATGCTGTTCGGGGTGCCCGCACACAAGGACGCCACCGGCACCTGCGCCACCGATCCCGACGGGATCCTGGCGCAGGCGGTCCGGGTCGCCCGGCAGGCGGCGGCCGGTCGGCTGGTGGTGCAGGCCGACCTGTGCCTGGACGAGTTCACCGATCACGGGCACTGCGGGGTTCTGGCCGGCGATGTCGTGGACAACGACGCGACACTGGTCCGGTACCGGGAGATGGCCGTAGTGCTGGCCGCGGCCGGAGCGGACATGCTGGGGGCCAGCGGGATGATGGACGGGCAGGTCGGCGCCGTGCGGGAGGCGCTGGATCAGGCGGGGTTCACCGACACCGCGATCCTGGCCTACACCGCCAAGTACACCTCGGCCTTCTACGGCCCGTTCCGGGAGGCCGTCGCCAGTTCGCTGACCGGTGACCGGCGCACCTACCAGCAGGACCCCGGCAATGCCCGGGAGGCCCTGCGGGAACTGGCGCTGGACCTGGCCGAGGGCGCAGACATCGTCATGGTCAAGCCCGCCCACCTGGATCTCGTCGCGGCAGTCGCGCAGAACTGTGACGTCCCCGTCGCCGTGTACCAGGTGTCAGGGGAGTACTCGATGGTGGAGGCCGCGGCGGCCAACGGCTGGATCGACCGGCGGGCGGCCGTGGTCGAGTCCTTGACCGGATGTGTGCGGGCCGGGGCGGACATCGTGCTGACGTACTGGGCGCTCGAGGCGGCGGACTGGCTCGAGTGATCCGCGTGCCTCCAGCAGGTGACATCGGTCATCGGCCGATACGATCCATGAGTGCGTAAGCCTGCGATCGCCCTTGCGATGACTGTCCCGTTGATCGTCCCCATGGTCGCTGCCGGTCCCGCCACCGCCGCGTCCACCGTGAAGCAGCAGAGGCTGCAGCGCAACATCAAGCAGGCCTTCAAACAGAGGGCGAACGTCTCCGTGAGGGTCTCCTGTCCCGCGAACGTGACTTGGAGCAAGGGGAAGGTGTTCTACTGCACCGCGCGCAGCAAGGCGGGCGGCAAGTACCGAGTGCAGGTCACTCTGGGTAGCGAGAGCAAGGGCCGCCTGCGCTGGAAGGTCGTGGTGTAGCCGGGTCGGCGTGCGACCACCTGCCAGTAGGTGAGATCGGTGTGGGTGCGGGACATCCGCGGCGCCTGACATCTGCTGTCACCGACCGCGAGGGCGGTCTCAGACGCGCTTGATCCGGAACTTCGCGACCGCCGGTGTGGTGTCCGGCACGCCGTTCAGGACCGCGCGCACGAAGAACCGGTACTTGCCGGGCTTGAGCCGGAAGGTCGCCGGGGACGTGCAGGGGTGCCAGGGCTTGTGGGGCTTCTTGTTCAGCCGGCATTGATACGTGGCGCCGGCGGTACCGGTGAAGCGCACCTTCACCCGCGCCCGCGGTTTCGAGGTGCGCACCACCTTGTGGGGCTTCTTCGTGACGGTGGTGGTCACCTGTGGTTCGGGGGTGGGCTGCGGAGTCGGCGTCACCGGCGCACTGACCCCGGAGATCCGCGCCACCTTCTCAGCGGTGTCGAGGGTGACCCACAGCGTGTCGTTCGGTCCGGGGGCCAATTGACGGGGACCGCTGCCCGCAGTCAGTGGCAGTGTCGAGTAGGTGCCGTCGGTGGTCAATCGGCCGAGGTTGTTGGTGGCGAACTGGGCGAACCAGTAGGCGCCGTCGGCTCCGAAGGCCACCCCGAACGGGTCGGTGCCGGCCGCAGGTGTGGTCTGGGCGGGTCCGGGTGCGGTGATCCGTCCGATGAACTGCGGGTTGGCGGTGGGGTCGCTGAATGCAACCTGGCCATTCGGCCCGGCCGCGACCCCCTGTGGTCCGCCGCCGGTGGGGAACGCCGTGCCGGCCCCGGTCGTGCTCACGCGTACTACCTGCTGTCCGCCGAAGTCGGCCACCCACAAGTTGCCGTCGGTGCCCGATGCGATCCAGCGGGCACCCGTGACCCCGGTGCCGCTGTAGGCCGTGGAGCCGGCCGGGTTCGCCGGCGGGATCTTGATGACCTTGTCCGCCGAAGCCGTCCACAAGTTCCCGTCGGGGCCCCTGGTGATGGCGCGGGGGTCCGTGATGTCGTTGATCGTGAACTTCACCGCCGCGTTGGGGTCGGCCGGGGAGAAGCGGGCCACCGCGTTGGCCTGCGTGACCCACAGATTGCCGTCCGGCCCGGCGGTGATACCCACCGGGCTGGTCACGTTGGCCGGGTTGTACTCGGTAACCGTGCCGTCGGGGGTGATCCGGGCCAGGTCGTTGGTCGCGTCCAGCGTCACCCACATGCTCCCGTCCGGCCCGAGCGTGATCTGGTTGTTGGTCCCGACCCCGCTGACCGGGAACTGACCGTCCGGCGCGGGGGCCGCGGGCGCAGGACCCGCCACCAGCGTCAACGTGAGGGGCATGATCGTCAGGGCTGCGAGGATCCGGACCGGCATGTGCGTAGTAAACCCGTGTTCGGGCGCCCTGGGAAGCCCGTTTTCGGTCGGAGTGATTCGGACGTCCGGTCGCCACGCCCGCGAGCAACTCGGCCGTGTCCGGACCCGGCCGTACCATGGAGCCTCAGGGATTCGGAAGAGGCGTCGATGTCAGTTGCGGTTGTGCCCCGGCATGCCAGTGATGTGCGCCCGGCCGCCGCTCCGATGGGCTACCTCCCAGGTCTGGACGGCATCCGGGCGATCGCGGTGCTGGCCGTCCTGCTCTACCACTCCGGCGTGCCGGGCGTGCCCGGTGGTTTCCTCGGCGTCGACGTGTTCTTCGTCCTTTCCGGATTCCTGATCAGCAGTCTGCTGCTGCAGGAGATCGAGCGGACCTCGGCGGTGTCCTTCGGCCAGTTCTACCTGCGCCGTGCGCGGCGTCTGCTGCCGGCGCTGCTGGCCACCTTGGCGCTGTCCTCGGTGCTGGTGCTCGTGTTCGCACGCGACGCCGCGGCCCAGTTCCGGCATGACGCCCTTGCGTCCCTCGCCTACGGAACCAACTGGTGGTACGTGATCCAGGACCTCTCGTACTTCGAGGCCATGGGCCGGCCCCCGATGCTGCAGCACCTGTGGTCACTCGCCGTCGAGGAGCAGTTCTACCTGCTCTGGCCGCTGTGCCTGGTCGCGCTGTACCGGTGGCGGGGCCGGCCGGGGGTCGGCCGGATCGCGCTGAGCGCGGCACTGTTCTCGACGCTGCTCATGGCTCTCGGTTCGTTCATCTGGAACCTTCCCGCCGCCGGCGACGCCAGCCGGCTCTACTTCGGAACCGACACCCACGCCATGGGCCTGTTGCTCGGGGCGGCTCTGGCAACCGTCTGGCGACCCGGGGCCCTGCCGCGCAACGTGGCCGCCCCCGCACGGGTCGTTCTGTGGACGATCGCGCTGGCCGCCGTAGCGCTCCTGCTGGGCATCTTCCACAACGTGGGTGAGGCCAGCCCCTGGCTGTACCGCGGCGGCTTCCTGGTGGTCTCGGGGGTCACCGCGGTGATCGTGGCGCTGGCCGGCCATCCGGCGATCGGCTTCGGCCGGCTGCTGGCCGTCCAGCCGATGCGGTACATCGGGGAACGGTCCTACGGCCTGTACCTGTACCACTGGCCGATCTTCGTGGTGACCCGACCGGGGATCGACCTGCCCTTCGAGGGCGTCCCGGCGTGGATAGTGCGGATGGGGCTGACCTTCGCCGTCGCGGAACTCTCCTACCGATACCTGGAAGTCCCCGTGCGGCACGGCGCGCTGGGACGGACCTGGCGCCGTTGGCGCGAGCGGGGGTGGGCCCACGCCGGCGCGAGGACGGCTGGTGCCCTTGCAGGTGTGGCCGGTGCCGTGTTCGTGACGGGCACAGCCCTTGCCGCCATCCCCGCCCCCAGTGCCAACGACTACCTGGGTGGTCTGACCGCGACCGGACAGGATCTCACCGCTGAACCCGCCAGGCCCAAGCCCGCGGTGCGACGGACGGCCCCCCCGGCGCCACAGGCAGTCGGTGCGGACCTGACCGACCAGCCGATGACCGGAATCGGCGATTCGGTGATGCTCGGGGCCAGCGGTGCCTTGGAGAGCTCGTTCGACATGACTGTGGACGCTGCGGTGTCGCGGCAGTTCCCGGCCATCGTGCAGAGGGTCAATGCCCGCCTGGCCGCTGGTCAGTTGCAGGATGTGGTGGTCATCCACGCGGGCACGAACGGCACCGCCTACTGGGACATGCTCATGAGCACCCTCGATGAACTGCGCGACCGCCAGGTTGTGCTGGTCACGGTGCGTACCCCCAACTCCTGGATGGACGACTCCAACCGGAACATCAGGGGTATGGCGAACCAGTTCGACAATGTGCGGATCGCGGACTGGGAGGCGGCCTCCGCGGGTCACCGGGAGTACTTCGTCTACGACGGCACCCATCTGACCAGTGCGGGAGTCAGCGCCTACGTGCAGACGATCCGGGCTGCCCTGAAGGGGGACGGGAGCCAGTCGGACGCCACCGGATGAGAGTGAGTGGTCACGTTCGGGGGCAGTCGCAACGTTCGTGAACCACAGCGGCGCTTCGGATCTCGGGGCGCGGTTTCGCCGAGTGGGGGGTGTCAGCCGGGGCGGCCCGAGCAGCACCAAACAGTCGCTGACCGCCCGCCCGCACCTCGAGCAGCCCGGAACCCCCCAGTCCGAAGGGCCGCTTATCCTCGGTTTCGGTGCCCGGCCGGAAGAACCGGCCGAACGGCCTAGGCTCGTGGTGATGATCCGGATCGCCCTGCGCAGCCTCGGCGCGCACAAACTCCGCCTGCTGCTGACCGCTGCGGCGGTGTTCCTCGGCGTCGCCTTCGTCACCGGCATGCTGATGCTGACCAATGCCCTGGACCGCACGTTCACGGACATCTTCGCCGGGTCCGCGCAGGATGTCCTGGTCACCCGGACCGCCGCGGTCAGCGAGGACATCACCCGGACCGCCGGCGACGATCAGGGACCGCTGGTCAGTCAGCGGGTCGTGGATCGGGTCCGGGCGATTCCGGGGGTCGCGACGGCCGACGGCGCCATCTTCCAGAACGGGGCCTATCTGCTCGGTGCCGACGGTGCTGTGGTGGGGGGCAACGGTCCGCCATCGGCAGGGGTCAACTGGCAGTCCGACCCGGCCCTGAGCGTGGCGCGGATCACCGAGGGCCGGGCTCCGCAGGCTGATGACGAGGTGGTCGTCGACGATGTCACGTTCACGAAGCTGGGTGTGGCTGTGGGTGACCCGGTCACGATGGTCGTGCCGTCCGGGCGGATCAAGGTCGAACTGGTGGGGGTGTTCAGGTACGGAGAGACCGGCGGACTGGCAGGTGCGACGATCACCGCCTTCACGCCGGCGCGGGCGCAGGAGTTGTTCACATCGCCGGGTGAGTGGCAGTCGGTCGAGGTGGCCGCTGCCGACGGGTACAGCGATCAGCAGGTGGCCGACGCGATCGCCGCGGAACTCGGGCAGGGCTGGACGGTCAAGACCCGTGACCAGCAGATCGAGGAGTCGTCGGCCGCTCTGCGGCAGGGACTGGGCTTCATCACGTACGCACTGCTCGGATTCTCGGGGATCTCCCTGTTCGTCGCGGCCTTCCTGATCTACAACACGTTCACCATGCTGGTGGCGCAACGGGGCAAGGAGATGGCGCTGCTGCGCGCGGTGGGGGCCTCGCGGCGCCAGATCCTCACCTCGGTCCTGCTGGAGGCCCTGCTGCTGGCGCTGGTCGCCGCGGTTGTGGGGGTTGGCCTGGGGTACCTGCTGGCCAGACTGCTCACCGCCGGCCTGCGGCAGGTGGGACTGTCACTCACCTCCGGCGTGGCCCTGACCGGGCAGGCCGTCATCGCAGCCGTCGTGCTGGCGGTGCTGGTCACGGTCGTCTCCGCGCTGCTGCCCGCTGCCCGCGCCGCCCGCACCCCGCCCTTGGCCGCGCTGCGCGAGGCGATGGCCCCACCAGAGCGGCTCGGTCGGCTGCGCAGCATCTCGGGGGCGGTGCTGGCGCTGGTTGCCGGGCTCGGCCTGGCCACCGCGTTCGGCGGGGACCCGAGCGTTCGGCTGGTGGCCCTGTCCGCCCTGTTGCTGCTGGTGGCGACGGTCATGCTGGCTCCGGTGCTGGCCAGGGGGGCGGCCCGGCTCGCTGCCGGGGTCATGGCGCTCGCGGGGGTGTCCGGTCTCCTGGCCGCCCGCAACGCCGGGCGGGCACCGCGCCGGGTGGCCGCGACCGCCTCGGCCCTGCTGATCGGACTGGCGCTGGTCACCACGGTGGCCGTGGTGGTGGCATCGGCGCGTGAGTCGGTCAACCAACTGATCGACCGCGCTTTCGGGGCCGACTACATCGTGACGACCCAGACCGCCAATCCGTTCAGCGCCGGCATCGCCACACAGTTGCGGGAGGTCGCCGGGGTCGAACACGTGGTGTCACAGTCGCTCGGGCCGGCCCGGGTGGACGGCCAGGATCAGTTGATCACGGCGATGGGTGGCGGGCCGATCGGTTCCGTGTTCGAACTGGACGTGACCGAGGGTCAGGTCGGTGAACTCGCGCAGGGCACGGCCGTCGTGGACGAGGAGTGGGCGTCTGCGGCGGGCAGGACGGTGGGCGACCGGGTGAGCGTCCTGTTCCCGTCCGGTCAGACCCGGGCCTTCACGATCCGCGGGGTCTTCGTGGCCCCGGAGGCCGGCCTGCTCAGCGGACTGGTGATCCCGAAGGAGGACTACCGCACGGTGGGCGGCGCCGTGCAGGACACCCTGCTGTACATCACGCTGAGTCCCGGGGTGGATCCGGCGGAGGCCCTGCCGCGCATCGAGGAGATCACCGATGAGAATCCCCTGCTGCGGGTGCTGGACCAGACCGCGGTGAAGGAGCAGAACTCCCGGCAGATCAACAACCTGCTGTACCTGATCTACGGGATGCTGGGGCTGTCCATCATCATCGCCGCGCTCGGGGTGGTGAACACCATGGCGCTGTCGGTGCTGGAGCGAAGCCGCGAGATCGGCCTGCTGCGCGCGGTGGGTGCCTCCCGGCGGCAGATCCGCCGCATGATCAGGTGGGAGGCGGTTCTGGTTGCCGTGACCGGCGCGGTCATCGGTGTGGTTCTGGGTCTGCTGTCCGGGATCGCCCTGCGGCAGTCACTGGCCGGTGACGGGGTCGAGGTCCTGGTGGTCCCGGTCGCGACCGTCGTTGTCATCCTGGTCGTCGCGGTGCTGTTGGGGGTGCTCGCTGCGGCGCTGCCCGCCCGCCGGGCGGCCCGGATCCGGATCCTGCTGGCGATCGCCGAGGACTGATGCGGGGGTGAAGGCGCAGGTGGCCTCACCGCGCAGCCGCACCATCAGCGCCCACCCGAGCAGCCCCAGGCCCGCCACTGCGAGGTACGGCTGCACGGGGGCGAAGAACCGCAGTGCCCCCGACGTGCCGAGTGCGAGCAGCGCGAGCTTGTTGCACACCGGACAGCCGATGGCGAAGTAGGACAGCAGCGCTCCGGCGGTCCACCTGCGGTTCAGTGCCTCGCCGCGTTCGGCCGAGACGTAGGTCGCCGCGATCAGCCCGGTGAGGACAGCGGTCGCCAGCAGGACCTCCATCGCCCAGTCGGTCGGCGGGACACTGCGACCGAACACCGGATTCGGGAGCACCGAGGTGGTCAGGCCCAGGGCCAGGAACGTGACGGCGGCGGTCAGCGCGGCGACGAGCCAACGCCGGACCGACCACGATGCGAAGGCTGCGAGCGGGCACACGGGCATTTCCGCAGTATACCCATCGGGGGTATATGGACAAGGTAGGGACGCCGCCGGCGTCAGTGGCCGGCCACCCGCCGCGTGGGGGAGCGCCACTCGACTGCGATCAACGCGCTCGTGACGGTCACGGCGATCACATTCGTGACGATGATGGGCACGTCGGGGCGCGCCAGGCCGTAAGCCAGCCACAAGGACTGCCCGGCCAGCAGCAGCCCGAGCGTCGCCAGCGAGACCTCGGACACCAGGCCCGCCCGTCGGCGCTGCACCGACTCCAGCAACTGCGGCAGCATCGTCAGAATCCCCCCGAGGACTCCGAGACCGGACGACACCATGGGGGGCAGGTGGGTGAGCAGGGCAACCGCGACCAGGACCGTTGCCACCGGTGTCCCCACGGCAGGAACCAGCCCCCATCGCCGCTGGCGGATCAGCAGCAGAACGACCACGCAGACCGACCCGCTGACGAACGGGACGTTGCCGGCGATGATCGCCGGAGCCCGCAGGATCAGCCCGTAGGCGAGCCACCCGGTGCCGGACACGCAGAACACCAGCCAGGTCAGCAGACTCACGCCGGCAGCACTGCGGTCGCGCACGATCCGGGCGATCTGCGGCAGCGACATGGACGTCATCAGCACCGCACCGGCATACCCCAGCCACTCGGCGTCCATCCGGCCAACCTAACCGCTGCTCGGCATCCCGGTGACGCCCGTGGCCGGACCAGGGCCACCGGGTTACCCTGTAGAGGCACATGGGGAGCTCGGGGCAACCGGGCTGAGAGGGTCACGACAGCGTGACCGACCCGCAGACCTGATCTGGGTAATGCCAGCGGAGGAAGCGTGAAGAAGTTCCCGATCCCGGTCCTCGTCCTGATGCTGGCCGCGTGCTCGCCGGGTGGGCAGCCCGCCACGCAGCCGCCCGACGAGGTCGTCGTCGTCACCCACGACTCCTTCGCGGTCTCCAAGCAGGCGCTGCGCACGTTCACCGATCAGTCCGGGCTGAAGGTGAAGATCGTTCAGAACGGTGACACCGGACAGGTGGTCAACTCCGCGATCCTGTCCGCCGGTCAACCGCAGGGCGATGTCCTGTTCGGAGTGGACAACACCTTCCTGAGCAGGGCGCAGCAGGCCGGGGTGTTCGAGGACTACCAGGCGGCGGGGGCGCCGGCCGACCTGGCGGCCGCGGCACCCGGGGTAACCCCGATCGACACCGGGGCGGTCTGCCTGAACTACGACCGCGCCTATTTCGCGGACAGGCCGCCGCCGCGCAGTCTCGCGGATCTGGTGAAGCCGGAGTTCAAGGATCTGACGGTCGTACCGAACCCCGCGACCTCCTCGCCCGGGTTGGCCTTCCTGGCGTCGACGGTGGCCGGCCAGCCGGACTGGCAGGGCTACTGGCGGGCTCTGCGGGAGAACGGCGTCAAGGTCGTCGACGGGTGGGAGAACGCGTACTACCAGCAGTTCTCGGGAGGGTCGGGGCAGGGAACCCGGCCGATCGTCGTGTCGTACTCCACCAGTCCGGCCGCCGAGGTCATCTTCGCGGCGGACCGGCGGGCCTCCGCCCCGACCGCCTACGTGGACGCGGACTGCTTCCAGCAGGTGGAGTACGCCGGGGTGCTCGCCGGGGCCCGCAACCCGCAGGGTGCGCGCGAGTTCGTGGACTTCATGCTCTCGCGCACCTTCCAGGACGAGGTCGGCGAGCAGATGTTCGTGTACCCGGTCCGGCCGGATGCGACGGTCCCGCCGGAGTTCCAGAAGTATGCCCCCCCGCCCAAGTCACTGGTGGTGCTGAAGCCCGACCAGATCGCCGATGGGCGCGACACATGGATCGACGAGTGGTCCGCGATCATGCAGTGAGCCGCACGGCTCTGCTGGCCGTGCCCGTGCTGTTCCTGGCCCTGCTGTTCGTCATCCCCGTGGCCAGTGTCGTCTGGGCGGGATTATCCGCCGGCCCGGACCGGATGCTCGGGGTTGCCTTCAGCGGCCGTACCTGGCAGACAGTGGGTTTCACATTCCTGCAGGCCGGCCTGTCGACACTGGTCACCGTGGTCCTGGCCGCCCCGGCGGCGGTCGTGCTGGCCAGGTTCCGCTTCCCCGGCCGGGGCCTGCTGCGTGCCCTCGTGCTGGTTCCGTTCGTGATGCCGACGGTCGTGGTGGCGGCGGCATTCCTGGCGCTGATCGGGCCGGGAGGGCTGCTCGGCGTCGACCTGTCGGGCAGCATCTGGGGGCTGGTCCTCGCGCACATGTTCTTGAACCTCGCGGTGGTGATCCGGGTGCTGGGCGGGTCGCTGGCCACCCTCGACCCGGATCTGGAGCAGGCGGCCCGGGTGCTCGGGGCCAGCCGCTGGCAGGCGTTCCGGCGGGTGACCTGGCCCCTGCTGATGCCCGCTGTGCGGGCCTGCGTGGCGATCGTCTTCCTGTTCTGCTTCACCTCCTTCGGGGTCGTCCAGGTCCTCGGGGCCGGTCAGCTGCGCACCCTCGAGGTGGAGATCTACCGGCGCACCGTCCACCTGCTGGATCTGTCTGCGGCCGCCGCCCTGTCGGTTCTGCAACTGCTCGCGGTGGTGGCCATGCTGGTCGTGATCGGCCGTGGCCGGCCGGTGCCCAGGCAACAGGCCGTCGATGTGGCCCGCCCGCCCCACGGCTGGCGGCAGCGCGCCGCCGTGGGGATCACCGCGGCGGCGACCGCGGTCGCGGTCCTGGGTCCCTTGCTGGTGATCGCCGTCCGCTCGGTCACTGCCGGCGGTCACTGGACGCTGGCCGGCTGGCAGATGCTGTTCACCCCGGGTGACAGCACCAACGCCGTCGACCCGTGGTCCGCGGTACTCGCGTCTTTGCGCACGTCGGCGGCGGCCAGCGCGCTCGCGGTCGGGGTCGGTGGAATGGCCGCGGTCGGCCTGAGCGTGCGCGGCCGGGGCGGGTGGTTGCGCACTGTCGATGCGCTGCTCCTGCTGCCGTTGGGCACTTCGGCGGTCACCGTCGGACTGGGAATGCTGCTGGCCTTCGGTCGCCCGCCGCTGGACTTGCGCAACACCGGACTGCTCATCGTCCTGGCGCAGGCACTCGTGGCGATGCCGTTCGTCGTCCGGGTGGTGACCCCGGCGCTGGAGTCCTTCGACCGGCGTCTGCTCGAGGTCGCGGGCGTCCTGGGACGTTCCCCCGCCGCCGCGGTGCGCTCGGTCGCGCTGCCTCTGCTGCTGCCGGTCCTGGCGGTGGCTGCGGGGTTCGCATTCGCCGTCACGATCGGCGAGTTCGGGGCCACGGTGTTCCTGGCAAGTCCCGCGGATCCCACCCTGCCGGTCGCGATCGCCCGGCTGCTGTCGCGGCCCGGGCAGGTCACCGTGGCGGCGGCGTACGCGGCCGGGACCGTCCTGATGCTCGTCACGATCGCGGTGGTGGTCGCGGTGGATCGAGTGCGTGTCAGCCGCGCGGTGGTGTTCTGATGCTGCGACTGCGTCAGTTGGCCGTCTCCTACGACCAACCCGTGCTGAAGGGAATCGACCTCGAGGTGGCGACCGGCGAGATCGTCTGCATCCTGGGTCCCAGTGGCGGCGGGAAGTCGACCCTGCTGCGCGCGGTCGCGGGTCTGGTGCCGGCCAGCGGCCGGGTCGAACTGGGCGGCCGGGACGTGTCGCGTACGCCGACGCACCTGCGTGGTGTCGGGATGATGTTCCAGAACGACCTGCTGTTCCCGCATCTCGATGTCGCTGGGAACGTCGGCTTCGGAGTACGTCCGTCCGACCCCGACCGGGTCGAGCAGGTGCTGGCGCTGGTCGGCCTGGCCGGGTACGGCTCGCGCGCGGTGGACAGCCTCAGCGGGGGGCAGGCCCAGCGGGTGGCGCTGGCCCGGGCGCTGGCCGCACGGCCAGGGGTGCTGCTGCTGGACGAGCCGTTCGGTGCGCTCGACGTGGTGCTGAAGGCGCACCTGGTCCTCGAGGTGCAGAACGTGTTGCGCGAGCAGGGGGTGACCGTCCTCGCGGTCACCCATGACCGGCGGGAGGCGTTCACCCTCGCGGACCGGGTGGCGGTTCTGCGCGAGGGCCGGATCGTCCAGGTGGGTGCCCCGGACGAGTTGTGGGCCCGCCCGGCCGACACCTACGTTGCCCGCCTGCTGGGGCTGTCCGTCATCGCCGGCGTGGTGTACCGCCCAGAGCAACTGCATCCGGACCCGGCCGGTTCGTGGGCGGCCGTGGTCACCGGGCGCACGTTCCGGGACGGCCGTTACCAGGTGTCGGCCCGGGTGGGCGAGGATCCGGTGACCTTCATGACCAGCGTTGACGAGGCCCCGCAGGTGGGCGCCACCGTGGCGCTGAGTGCGCATGGGTGTGAAGGAACCTGACCTGACCGGGCGGGTGTTCAGGTGGCGGGTTGCCTGCCTCGGCGCGATACGGCCACCGCGATCAGCCGCCAACCCAGCATGGTGGCCGCCAGGAACACCGCGGCCACCAGCACGAACGGCGCGGCCGTCCCGTCATCCCCGACACGCCGCAGGATCATGCCGCCGGCCAGTGTCGTCAGCCAGATGAGCGCTCCGGCGCGCATGCTGGACGGTGCTCTCAGCGGGATCGCCAGGACCCAGCCGATCGCCAGGGCGGCCAGGAAGGGGATGGCGACCCACAACAGTCGGTCGTCCTGCTCGTGGGCCCGGATGCCCAGGGCCGCGAAGGTGAGCACGCACAGCACATCGAACAACGCTGCCCACCACACCCTCACCACACCGGAAGTCTAATCCCGGGCGAACCGGCCCCGGGCGTCGCTAGCGTGCACTGGTGGACGTCGTACGCCGTACCGAGCACTGGTTCACGCGCAACGGCCTGCCCCGGTTCGTCGACGGGTACAACTCGGCCGAGCACATCTGGACCAGGGCGCTGCCGGTCATGGTCGTCATCATGGTCGTGCAACTGCTCGGCGAACTGGGTTTCGCGCTGT
This sequence comes from Actinomycetota bacterium, assembly GCA_035429705.1. Lineage (GTDB taxonomy): Bacteria > Actinomycetota > Actinomycetes > S36-B12 > UBA10799 > JADKAV01. The sequence goes on along the minus strand of DAOMFH010000004.1, from coordinate 8,095 downwards.
TCAGCGGCAGTCGCGTACTGCTCGTGGGGGGCATCGTGCTGGCCGGTCTGGCCCTGCTGGCCGCTGGAATCTGGTCGCGGGTCCACCGGGGCTACTGGTTCGTGCCCGCCGACCGGGTCGGCTGGCCCCTGCTGGTGGGTTTCCTCGCCACCGGGGTCGTGGCCGAGATGGTGGAACTCGGCCTGCACATCGATGAGGAAGAGGTCACCTGGGGATCCGTGGCCGGTGCGCTGGTCGCGCAGGCACTGCTGCTCGGTGCGATCTATCTGGTGACCCGCTACGCGCTGGTGTCGATGACCGGGTGGGCCGTGCGCCAGACGATCCGCAGCGCCGCAGACCTGTACCTCGTGGCCACCAAGGCGCTGCCACTGCTGCTGATCGTGCTGATCGTGCTGTTCATCAACGCTGAGGTGTGGCAGGTGGCCGGCAGCCTGGACGGTCCGCTGTTGTGGACCAGCAGCGGGCTGCTGCTCGTGTTCGGAGTCCTGGTCACCGTGGAACGGACCCACGCCCAGATCGCGGATCTGCGTCATGATTCCCCCGTCGAGCGGGTGCGCGAGTCGTGCCGGGGAACGCCGATGGCCGAGGCGGCCGCGGGGCGGGTGGACTTCGCCGACCCTCGTCTGGAACGCCCGCAGCGCCGCAACCTGCTCGTGTCCGCGCTGGCCACCCAGACCATCCAGGCGGCCGTCATCGGTCTTCTGGTCTGGCTGTTCTTCATCGTCTTCGGGGTCGTGGCGATCACCGTCGGTGTGCAACAGGCCTGGGTCGGCGGTCTAGGTTCCCTGGACATCCTGTGGACCATCGCCGACGACCACGTCCTGTCCCGCGCACTGCTGCGGGTGGCCACCTTCCTCGGGGCCTTCGCGGCGTTCTACACCGCGATCTACGCCTCCAGCGACCCGGTCTACCGGGCCTCCTTCTCCGAGGACATCGGGTCCTCGCTGCAGCAGGCGGTCGACGTGCGCCGTGTCTACCTCACGGTCAAGCAGGCGCCGGATGCGTGACCGGGACGCGCGGGGCCGGGCCCGCAACGCCCGGCCGCGCGATGCGCTGGGCCGGCCGCTGGCCTACGGTGCCGACGGGGTGGATCCGCTGCCCGAGGACCTCGACACCTCACCGCAGGCGGTCGTGGACCTGGCCGGGCGGCTGCTGGACGCGGGGCTGCCGTTCCAGGCGCACGAGGTGCTGGAAGCGGCGTGGAAGGACGCCCCGGACGAGCAGCGGCCGGCCTGGCAGGGGATGGCGCAGTTGGCCGTCGCGCTGACCCACGCCCGGCGCGGCAACGCGGTGGGTGCGGACCGGCTGCGCGTGCGGGCGGAGGCGAACCTGGCCGCCGGTCAGCTGCCGCCGCTGGCCGGACCGCTGCGGGACCGGTTGCGCGCACTGCTTGCCCGCGCCGGGTGATCCATCACCCGTTGATCCGGCGGTAGAACCCCTTCACCGTGCCGTACAGCTTCCGGTACTCCTTGACGTGGTGCGCGTAGACCACCCGGTCCGCGGGGTCGGGGTCGAACGTGCGCGCCACCGGAACGCGGGCGGCGGCCTCGGGCAGCGACATTTCGCCCATGCAGACCAGCGCCCAGAGCGCGACCCCGCGCAGTTGCGCGTTCAGCGGGTCGGCGACCTGCTCGATGCGGCGGTCGAGGGTGGAGGCGATGATCGAGCACCACAGGTCGGACTGCGCGCCGCCGCCCATGATCCGGATGCTCGGAACCTGGCGTTTGAGGAACTTCTCGTAGTAGCCGAACAGCCAGTTGATGTTCAGGGCCACACCTTCCATGACAGCGCGGACCACCATCGCGCGATCCGTGCGCAGCGACATGTTGAGGAAGGCCGCCCGCAGGTTCCGGTCCTCGACCGGGCTGCGCTCCCCAGCCAGCCAGGGCGTGAAGATCAGTCCCTCGCAGCCTGCGGGTGCGCCGGCGGCCAAGGCGGTGAGCGCGTCATAGGTGGGCTGCTCGTGCACGGGTGCGGCACCGTCCGCGCCGATCCCGCTACCGCCGCCGAGCAGGCCGTCGTTGGGCGCGATGATCTGCTCGCGCAGCCAGGACAGGGCGGCACCGCCGGTCTCGATGTTGTTCCCCACGATGTTCATGTCCGGGGTGAGTCCTGGCAGGGTCGCGATGGAGTGCAGCAGGTCGGTGCGCTTGAAGGGCACCGGCGCGGACAGCCAGGCGGTCGTCGAGACCGCCATGTGGGTCTGGTAGGCGTCCACGGCCCCGCTGCCGACGATCGCGGCGTGGACGTCCGGGATGCCGCAGGCGACCGGGACTCCGGCCGGCAGACCCAGTCGCACAGCGGGTCCGGGTAGCAGCGGACCCTGGATGGAGCCGGTGGGGATCATCTCGGGCAGCAGTTCCGGCTTGCGCCCCGAACGCCGGACCAGCTCCCCGACGTATCCGGGCTTCGCGCCGATGTGGTTGTCGGTGAGCCAGGAGGCGGTCATGGAGGCGGGGGTGGCCATCGCCTTGCCGGTCAGCAGGAACGCCAGGTAGTCCACGGGCTCGAGCAGCACGCGGCAACGCTCGCCGATGTCGGACAGTTCGTTCTGCAGCAGCAGCGCGTGGCCGGTCGGATCGGCCCCGGAGGGGCTGGGTGCGCCGCCGGTGATCCGGATCCAGGGCAGCACCTTGTGCGGGGCGTAGCCGCTGATGTTGACCGGGCCCCCCAGGATCCGCTTGACGTTGTACCGGGACCGGCTGTCGCTCCACAGGATGACCGGTCCGGCCGGTTCGTCCTCCGGTCCGACCGGCACCGTGGATCCCCACTGGCCGGTGATCCCGATGGCGGCCAGATCATCGGCCGGGATGTCCGCGATCACCTCGGCGATCGCGGCCCGCAGGGCGACCTCCCACTCGATCGCATCCTGGGTGGCGGTCCCGTCCAGGCCCACATACACCGAGACGGGTTTGAAGGCTGTCGCCAGGATGTTGCCGGACGGCTCGACGGCGGCCACCTTCGGCCCGCCGTTGCCCAGGTCGATGGCCAGGACCCACCTCACTGCGGTGCCACCTCGTGCATCGCATCCAGGACGCCGGACATCAGCATGTTCAGGGTCTGGTTGCCCTGCGGGGTGTGCCCGAATCCGTACATCGCCCCGCTGGCCGCCGGGGTGCCGGCGTTCTCCCGGGCGTAGTCCACCGCCTTGCGCAGGTCGGTGATGAACGCCTCGGCCAGCCCGGGCCGGGTGTTCGGGCGGGTCACGCAGAAGTGCAGCGCGGCCGGCAGTTGCAGGGAGTTCATCCGCCAGCCGGCCTCCTTCAGCGCGTCGTTGACCAGGTAGATGTCCACGTCGTCGGCATCGGACATGAACGCGATCAGGAACTTGGGGTCGCCGATCACCTTCAGCCCCGGGGTGGCCTCGACCCCGGCACGGATGGCCGCGGCGGTCTCCAGGATCCCCCTGGCCGCCTCGAGGTAGCCCTGGCGGCCGGTGGTCACCATCGCCGCCCAGGTCGCCGCGATCAGTCCGCCCGAACGCGAGCCGGCCAGCCCCGGGGACAGGTAGAGCCCACCCGGCCAGTCCGGTGCGGTGAAGTACTGGTGGCGGCGCAGGTCCTTGGTCCGGTACAGCAGGGTGGACGTGCCCTTGAGCGCGTAGCCGTACTTGTGGGTGTCCGCCGAGATCGAGGTCACCCCGGGCACCCGGAAGTCCCACGGCGGGATGTCGTAGCCGAGCTGCTCGGCCCAGGGCCACAGCAGGCCGCCCAGGCAGCCGTCCACGTGCATCCCGATGCCGCGCTCAGCGGCCAGTGCCGCGATGTCCGCGATCGGGTCGATGAGCCCGTGCCCGTAGTCGCCCGCGGATCCCACCAGCGCGATGGTCTGGTCGTCGATCAGTTCGGCCATGGCTGCCACATCGGCGGTGTACGCGTCGGTCAGCGGAGCGTGCCGGACCTCGATGTCCATCCAGTAGGCGCCCTTGTCCAGCGCCACGTGCGCGGTGACCGGCAGGACGACGTTCGGTTTGGTCACCCCCCGTTCGCGAGCGGCTTCCCGGTAGGTGTACAGCGCGGTGATCAGGCTCTCGGAACCGCCGCTGGTGATCACCCCGCAGGCGTCCCCGTCGCCGTGCAGCAGGTCGAGGACCATGGCCACGATCTCGGCTTCGAATTTGGTGGCCGAGGGGTACATGTCGCGCTGCAGGACGTTCGCATGGGAGAACTGGGAGAACACCTGGCCCAGGTAGGCGTAGTGCTCGTGGTCGCCGCTGTACAGGCTGCCGGAGACCTTGCCCTCGTCGCCGGTGGCGTCCTCGCGCTGGGCCATTGACGTGATCTCGGCCAGGACTTCGGCGCGGTCCCGGGGTTGGTCGGGCACCTGCCGGTAGTTGGTGCTCTCCTTGCGGTAGGGGTAGAAGCCGTCGATGAAGTCGTCGAAGTCGCTCACAGGCACGAGGGTAGTCCCTTCTTGGCGGTTCGGAACCGGTCTCAGCGGCCGGGGGCCGTTGATTCCGTGACTGCCGCGACGATGCGACGCGATGCGCGCAAGCGCCAATCCGCGGGCGATCGGTGGCAGGCTGTGGACATGCGCAAGGTGTTTCCCATTGTCCTGATCTGCGTAGGCCTGCTGATGTTCGGCGTTGGCGTGTGGCGTGCCTTCGTCGGCGTGGGGTCCACGATCGGCTCGGTCGCTTCGACCACCATGATCGGCTCGCCGTGGACCACCCCCGGTACCTCCAGTGCGGACCTGAATCCGGGCATGTACTCGGTGTATGAGGACGTGGGCACAGGCGGTTCCCGGCAGGGCAGTGTGACGGTGGATCCGGACTCCATCACTGTGACCGGTCCGGACGGTGCGCAGGTCGTCACGACCTGTATCTCCTGCGGGACATCGACTGCCACCCTCACGCTGGGTTCCACGACCTACATCGGTGTGATCTCCTTCACCGCCACGCAGGCCGGTACCTACACGTTGGAGTCGACCGACCCGAACGGCGCCCAGTTGGTTCTCGGGCCGTCCCTGGCGGAGGCGCTGCGCGGGATCGCCCAGAACGTCGGCGGTGCCTTCGTGTGGGTGGGCACCGCCATCCTGGGGGGTTTCCTGGTGCTCGCCGGGATCATCTGGCTGATCGTGGCGGCGATCACCGGACGGCGCAAGTCCGAACCGGTGCCCGGGATCGCCTCCTACGGGCCCGGGGCGATGGCACCCCAGGTCCCGGCCGCCGGGCAGGTGGCCACCTCCGGGCCCAACGCTGGTGCCTGGTATCCGGACCCGGGGGATCCGAACCAGTTGCGCTGGTGGGACGGCCGGCAGTGGACCGACTACCGCCGGCCCCGCTGAGCCGGTCGGTTCCCGGTCCCGGTCGGGTGCCCAGTCGTCGGATAGAGTCCGGCCACCTGATCCTGGAGGAACCTTGAAGAAGTCGCTCGGAGCATTGATCGCCGTCCCGCTCCTGGCCGTTGGCCTGGCGGCCTGTGGGGGCGGCGCCGAGACCACCACCGCCGAGACCACCGCGGCGGCACCGCCCGCCCAGACCGCCGAACCCACCACCGGTGCCACAACCGGAAGCGAATCGTTGGCGGTTGCAACCTACTGCGAAAAGGTCGACGAGTACGCCCAGCAGGCCAAGAAGATGCTGCAGGACCCGACCTCGGTCAACGCCAAGGAACTGCAGCAGGCTGCGCAGGAGTTGCAGGACACGGCGGCGGTGTTGACCCAGGAACTCATCGAGAGCCCTGACCTCTCCCAGCGGGTTCAGGAATGCACGACCAAACTGCAGGAGGCGCTGGCCGGCTGACGGCGTCCGTGGACCGGGTCGGGTGTCAGGCTGGCAACCGCGCGACATTCGCGGGCGGGTCGGTGGCGTGGCCGTGCACCACACCGACTGCGGTTCGAACCCCTCGGCCTTGGTCTGCTGGCGGGCCTTTCGAGGCGAATATTACCAGCGGGTAACATGCCGATAACGGTGCTCCAGACGGGGGTGCCGAACGCCACCTCCAGGAGGCTCCATTTGTCCAGCGAAGCGTTCATCTACGAGGCGATCCGGACTCCCCGCGGGCGCGGGAAGGCCAACGGGTCCCTGCACGGTGTGAAGCCGGTGACCCTGGTCACCGGATTGATCGACGAGTTGCGGGTCCGGCACCCGGGGATGGATCCGAACGCCATCGACGACCTGGTACTCGGTTGCGTGACTCCGGTGGGGGACCAGGGCGCCGACATCGCCAAGACCGCCGCGATCTTCGCCGGCCTGCCCGACACGGTGGGAGGCACCCAGATCAACCGCTTCTGCGCCTCCGCGCTCGAGGCGATCAACATCGGCGCGCAGAAGGTGCGCTCCGGCTGGGACAGCCTGGTGATCACCGGTGGGGTGGAGTGCATGAGCCGCATCCCCATGGGCTCCGACGGCGGTGCCTGGGCGATGGACCCGGAGACGGCCTACGACACCTACTTCGTGCCGCAGGGGATCAGCGCCGACCTGATCGCCACCATCGAGGGCTTCAGCCGCGAGGACGTGGACTCCTACGCGGTGCAGTCCCAGCAGCGTTCAGCGGCCGCCTGGAGTGACGGCCGCTTCGCCAAGGCGGTCGTACCCGTGAAGGACCGTAACGGGGTCACCCTGCTCGACCACGACGAGCACATGCGCCCCGAGACCACCCTGGAGTCGCTGGCCGGCCTCAAGCCCTCGTTCGCCGGCATCGGCGAGATGGGCGGCTTCGACGCGGTGGCCCTGCAGAAGTTCCACTGGGTGGAGAAGATCGACCACGTCCACACCCCGGGCAACTCCTCGGGCATCGTCGACGGTGCCGCGCTGGTGCTGATCGGCAACGAGCAGGTGGGCAAGGACTTCGGCATGGCTCCGCGTGCGCGCATCGTGGCCACGGCCGTGAGCGGCGCCGATCCCACGATCATGCTGACCGGCCCCACCCCGGCGACCCACAAAGTGCTCAAGACCGCCGGGCTGACCCCCGACGACATCGACGTCTGGGAGCTCAACGAGGCGTTCGCCGCGGTGGTGCTGAAGTGGGTGAAGGACTTCGACCTGCCGATGGACAAGGTCAACGTCAACGGTGGGGCGATCGCCATGGGCCACCCGCTGGGTGCCACCGGCGCAATGATCATGGGCACGGTGGTCGACGAACTGGAGCGCTCCGGGGGCCGCTACGGTCTGGTCACTTTGTGTATCGGTGGCGGCATGGGTGTGGCCACGATCGTCGAGCGGGTCTGAGGGAGATGCAGATGAACAACATGATCGCCTGGGAGCAGGACGCCGACGGGATCGTCACCCTGACGATGGACGACCCGGAGCAGGGCGCCAACACGATGAACGCCACGTTCCAGCGCAGTTTCGAGCAGACCGTCCAACGGCTGCTCGAGGAGAAGGACACCGTCACCGGCGTGGTGATCACCTCGGGCAAGAAGACCTTCTTCGCCGGTGGCGACCTGACGCTGCTCAGCCAGGCCCGTCCCGAGGACGCCGCTGAGCTGACCGAGCAGCTGCAGGGCTTCAAGGCGCTGACCCGCAAACTCGAGACGCTGGGCAAGCCGGTGGTCGCGGCCATCAACGGTGCCGCGCTCGGCGGTGGCCTGGAGATCGCCCTGTCCTGCCACCACCGCGTCGCCCTGGATGTCAGGGGCAGCGAGATCGGCTTGCCCGAGGTCACCCTCGGACTGCTGCCCGGCGGCGGTGGTGTCGCCCGCACGGTGCGGATGTTCGGGCTGCAGAAGGCACTCATGGAGATCCTGTTGCAGGGCCAGCGACGCAAGCCGGCCGCCGCGCTGGAGGTGGGGCTGGTCGACGAGCTCGTCAGCGACCCGGCCGAGTTGATCCCCGCGGCGAAGGCCTGGATCAAGGCCAACCCGCAGGCCCAGCAGCCCTGGGACGTGAAGGGGTACAAGATCCCCGGCGGCACCCCGTCGAACCCCAAGTTCGCCGCGATGCTGCCCGCGTTCCCGGCCAACCTGCGCAAGCAGCTCAAGGGTGCACCGATGCCCGGCCCGGAGTACATCATGTCGGCGGCGGTCGAGGGCTCCCAGGTGGACATCGACAACGCGCTGCTGATCGAGACCCAGTACTTCGTCAAGCTGGCGACCGGGCAGGTCAGCAAGAACATGATCAAGGCGTTCTTCTTCGACCTGCAGGGGATCATGA
>DAOMFH010000003.1:0-31581 GCA_035429705.1 Actinomycetota bacterium | reverse complement strand
CGCTCTCGGCCTGGGTGGCGCGCCGCCGGCCCTCGAACATGAACGGCCGGGTCACGACGCCGATGGTCAGTGCCCCCAGTTCCTTGGCGATGCGGGCGATGACCGGCGCACCGCCGGTGCCCGTGCCACCGCCTTCACCCGCGGTGACGAACACCATGTCAGCGCCGCGCAGGACCTCGGCGATTTCCTCGGCGTGGTCCTCCGCCGCCTTCCGCCCGACCTCCGGGTCCGCCCCGGCACCCAGGCCGCGGGTGAGTTCCCGGCCGATGTCGAGCTTCACATCCGCGTCGGACATCAGCAGAGCCTGGGCGTCGGTGTTCACGGCGATGAACTCCACGCCCTTGAGTCCGAACTCGATCATTCGGTTGACGGCGTTGACGCCGCCGCCACCGATACCAACAACCTTGATTACTGCCAAGTAGTTCTGGGGAGCGGCCACCACAGATCCTTTCAATAGGTCAATCCGTTCAGGGGTCCACCTCAGGTTCAGGTCAACCTGAAGTGCAGTACCGCAACGCAGGTGAGCACGCCACGACACTGTGCATTCCGGCCCTCACAGGCCGATGGGGGAAGTAGCCGTGCGACCCTTCGGTGAACCTCAACTTGAGGCTTACCTGATGGCCAACACGGGCTCTGCAATGGACATTAGTACCCACGGCCCGGACTGCAAGCAACTCCCCCAAAGTGCGCACAACTTTTTCCAACCAGAATCACCACCAGGACGGTGAATTCCAGCATTCTCTGACAACTCTCTATCTCTACGAGACCTTTAGTAAGGCTGTTCCCAGGTGGAAGTGGCGTTCCTATGTCCAACCTTTACCCTCGTGTGCCACAACTTGCTGGCCGCTTGCTGCGCTTCGGAGTGGCGAGCACCGGTCGGCGAACACAAGCATCCGACCCCCAGCCAGGACGCGTTCAGTCCTCCTCCCCGACACGGGGTGATCGAAATCTCGCCGATGTCGATCAGGTTCGTCTGCCGACCCACCCGTGCGAACCGCTGACAGAGGGATCAGAGGGACCGTGCTAGGAGTTCGGAATCCGGCGACTTCACCAGCGTCGAACACGATCGTGACCCGCAACTCGACTCGGAACAGCACTCCCTTCTCCAGGAGGGCCTGACCCAGGCCACACAGGCTGGGCCGACGGCACGCTGATCGTCGCGCACCCGCCCACTCTGGGATTGCAGGTGCGGCGGGCCGGCGCCAATCCGGAGCCTACCCAGTCAGGCGCCCTTGAACCGGATGGTGAGCGTGGGCCCGCGCCCACCTGCACCCACGGCGGCAACTTGGAACCGGTACTTCTTGCCCGTCCGAACCTTCGCCTCGAAAGCCCGCTTCGTGGTGGACTTCCAGGCCTTGTACTTCACCCCTCCCGGTTTGGTGATCCGCACCCGGTAGGAGGATGTGGCCGGACCCGGATTCCATGTGATCTTCACGGTGCCGTGCTTGAGAACTGCCCTCACCCCGGACACCCTGCCCGGCGCCTTCACCAGCGGACCCACCGGCTTGACCTGCGGCGGAGCAGGGGTGACCACGGGCATTGGCGGTGCCGGGATGACCGGCGCGGGAGTCGGTGGGGGGACAACCGGCGCGGGAGGCAGGGATGCGGCAGGGGTGACCGGGGTGGACGGTGCCGACGGGGCAGACCCCCCGATGGCATTGCTGGCAGTCACGGTGAACGTGTAGGCGGTCCCGTTTGCCAACCCCGAGACCACGCACGAGGTGCCACTGGTGGTGCATGACGCACCACCAGGGATCGCGGTGGCCACATAGTTCAGCACCGGCGAACCGCCGTCATCACCCGGCGCGGTCCATGACAGCGACACCTTCGCATCCCCGGCCACCCCAACCACCCCGGTCGGGGGCTGCGGCCCGGAGGCGAACAGCACCGCGGCATGCCCGCCCGCAGAGATCGCTGTGACCGTCTTGCCGGCCAGGACTCCGGCGGTGTTCACCGGCACCGGCACATTCGACAAGGTACTCGCGCTGCCATTACCCAACTGCCCCGAACGGTTGGAGCCCCAGCAGTAGGCCCTCCCGTCGGCGACAGCGCACGAGAGGGCGCTGCCAGCGGTGATCGCAGTGACAGTCTTGCCTTCCAACGCCCCCTCGGTGTTCACCGCCACCGGCGCCTTCGGGGGGATGTAGTCATTCCTCTTGTTGCCCACCTGGCCCAACTCATTGTGGCTCCAGCAGTAGGCCTTCCCGTCGGCCACCGCACATGTGTGACTGCTGGCGGAGATCGCGGTGACCGTCTTGCCGCTCAGCACCCCGGAGGTGTCCACCGCGATCGGCAACGACTCGTCACGTATGGTGCCCCTGCCCAGTTCCCCGAAGTGGTTGAAGCCCCAGCAGTAGGCCCTGCCTTCCGCCAGCACGCACGTGTGACTACCTCCGGCATCCATCGCGGTGATGGTCTTGCCGCCCAGCACCCCGGACGTGTCCACCGGCGTGGGCACCGGCACGCTCGAGTCGGCGCCGGTCTCCTTGCCCAGTTGCAGGCTACTGTTACGGCCCCAGCAGTAGGCCTTACCGCCGGCCAGCACGCACGTGTGACTACCACCCGCGCTGATCGAGGTGATCGTCTTGCCCGCCAGCACCCCGGACATGTCCACGGACACCGGCAGCGGCGAAGTTGACCTGCTGTTATTTCCCAACTGTCCGTACTCGTTGTTGCCCCAGCAGTAGGCCTTCCCATCGGCCACGGCACAGGTATGACCGCCACTGCCGCTGATCGAGGTGATCGTCTTGCCCGCCAGCACCCCGGACGTGTCCACCGCGATCGGGACCCACGAGTGGTTGGTGCTGCCGTTGCCCAACTGTCCGTACTCGTTGTTGCCCCAGCAGTAGGCCTTGCCATCAGCCACCGCACACGTGTGACTACCTCCAGCATCGATCGCTGTGATCCTCTTACCGGCCAGCACCCCGGACACGTCCACCGACACCGGCACGCCGGAGTCGGCATAGGTCTCGTTTCCCAGTTGCCCGTCTGAGTTGGGGCCCCATGCGGCAACACTGCCCGTCGTGGGCGCGGCCACCACCCCGGGGGCTACCAGCACCGATCCGGCCAGCACCATCCCGGCTACGACCGCAACTGATCTTGCGTAGGGCTTGGTGAACATGACACACCCCGTATCAGGCGGTGTCCGACATCCGACCACCGGGTGTCGGAATCCCGCCGACCACGGAGTCAGGATAACCCCGCGGGGACCAGTGGGCCAGATTTTGTGCCGAAGTCGCTTGCCTCGTCCGCCGCAGGTCCAGCCATCGGAACACGGCCCGGATCTACCACCGCCGCGGATACGCCCCGTCCGAGTCAGGAAACCCACCGTCGAACGATCCCGACGCCGCCGGTTGTCGGTTCCGCGCACCGGTGTCGGGATGCTGCTTGGCTGCCGGGTAGGGCGCAAGGCACCCTGAGGGCAGCCACGCCGAACTCGGTCGCGCTGCACGGTCATCGGGGTGACCCTCCACGGAGGGCAACATGAACCGCTTGGCGGAGAACACGACCAACTCAGTCGGATTGCGGTACCACGCCGACCGGGGTTTCCGCTCCGGCCGGAGTGGGGGCCTCCGATGGTGCGGCGGCCGTGGGCACCGGACTCGCGGAAAGGCTCGGAGTGGCACTGGGTCCTGGGCTCATGTTCGGGACGGGGGTGGCGCCGGGACCGGCCAGCGGCGCCGGAGGTGCGTCCGCAGTGGCGGGTCGGTCGGGGTTAGACACGTCATACCAGCCCGCGCGAGTCGTCAGCAGGATTTCGAGGACGCCGGACTTGTAGTCCGAGAGGTCGGCCGAACCCCAGTTCACGATCGCGCCGGACTTCCGTAGCTTCAGCCGGATCGCATCCTCGGACGTCGCAGAGATCAGTGCCACCTGGGATCTCACCGGTTCCGACATTCCGGCCAAGGCGTGCAGCATCGCGGTGTTGGTCGCCTCGACGGGCGAGCGCTCGACGGTCGGCAGATCCTTGGGCCGCTGCGGGCTCAGCGCGAAGGCCACGCCGTTGCCGTCGAGCAACTGCCAGCCACTTGCCTCCCTCTGCGCAGCGACGGGCTGCCGTTCGGTCACAACGAGGACCACGGTGCGGGGCCAGTTCCGGCGTACGTCCACGGATGCGAGTTGTGGGAGGTCCGCCAGACGGGCCGTCGCCGCCCGCACGTCGACCCCCATCATCGGGGTGCCCTTCTCGATTCCGGCAGCGGCGATCAGGACATCCGGACGGACCGTCCGGTTCCCCTCCACCTCGATGGCGTTGATCCCCATCAGGCTCGTCCAGCCGACCGCGTACACCAAGGCGCCGACGGCGACTGTGACCCCGAGACCGGCGATCAGCAGCGGTCTGCGTGACCCACGCTTCGCGCTGGTCGTCTGATCCTCGACCGGTTCGGTGATCGTCACGGACCCACCTCGTCGAAACGCGACGCCAGCAGATCCAGCACCTCGGGAATCAGCAGGCTGATGTCCCCGGCTCCCAGCGTCATGATGATGTCTCCGGGCTGGGCGCCGGAAGCCAGGTGCCCAGCCACCGCCGACCAGGAAGGCTCGAAGACCACCTGGTCGCGCGGCAGCGGGACCGCGTCCGCCATCCCCTGCCCGCTCGCACCCGGAATGGGCTCCTCCCCCGGCGCGAACACCTCCAGGACCACGACGAAGTCCGCCAGGCCCAGCGACTCGCCGAATTGCTGCAGGTACATGGCGGTGCGGTAGTAGTGGTGGGCCTGGAAGGCAACCCGGATCCGCCCGGTGCCCACAACATCGCGGGCCGCACGCAGGGTCGCCGCGATCTCGGTCGGATGGTGGGCGTAGTCGTCGAACACCCTGACTCCCCCGACCTCGCCCCGGTACTCGAAGCGCCGGCGTGTGCCGACGAACTGCTCGACCCCATCGGCGACGTCACCTGCCGCCAACCCCATGCCGGCTGCCGCGACAGCAGCCGCCGTGGCGTTGAGCACATTGTGCAGCCCGGGGACCCGGACGTGGCACGCGACGTCATCGAGCAGGGGACCGCGTATCCGGAACCGTGAGCCTGAGGCTGCGAGGTCCTCGATGGTGATCCGGTAGTCACTTCCGGCCGAGCGGCCGTACGTGCGCACGTCGCCGCCGGCGTTACGGACCTCCCCTGCCAGTCGGGCCGCCCCCGGATCATCGGCGCACACGACCAGGTATCCGCCTCTGCGGCCCACTCCGGCCGCGAACTCGCGGAACCCTGCCTCCATCGCCTCGGCCGTTCCCCAGTAGTTGAGGTGGTCGGGCTCGACATTGGTGATGATGCCGACGGCGCTGTCCAGTCTCAGGAAGGATCCGTCACTCTCGTCCGCCTCCACCACGAAGGTATCGCCGGTTCCCAGGTGCGCGTTGGACCCCGAGTCGTGCAGCTCACTGCCGATCGCGAAGGATGGGTCCTGGCCGCATGCCTGCAGGATGACGGTCAGCATCGAGGTCGTGGTCGTCTTGCCGTGGGTGCCGGCCACCGCCAGCACCCGACTGCCTGCTGTGGCCATGGCCAGTGCGAGTGACCGGTGCAGGACCGGGATTCCCCGCTGTCTGGCCGCCCGCAACTCCACGTTGGACTCGCCGATTGCGGTCGAGACGATGACCGCACCCGCGTCACCGAGGTTGGCCGGGTCGTGGCCGATCGTGCACTGGGCGCCGAGGGCGCGAAGTGCGTCGACCCTGCGCGAGTCCTTGGCGTCGGACCCACTCACCCGTACCCCGCGCGCCAGGAGCAGTCGGGCCAGCGCGCTCATCCCCGCGCCACCGATGCCCAGGATGTGCACGGACTCGGGGAACTCGGTCAGTTCTGGCTCGTCGTTCACTTCACACCTCTCGCGGCGGCGGCGAACACCATGTCCGCCAGTCGCGCCGCAGCATCGCGCACCCCATGCCGGGCCGCGTTCTGCGACATCTGCTCCAGTCTGCCCGGCGCGGTGATGACCGGAAGCACTGCCTGGACCAGGGAATCGCCGGTCAGTACGGCATCGTCCATCATCAGCCCACCATCGGCCCGCACGACGGGTTGCGCATTGAATCGCTGTTCACCGTTGCCGATGGGCAGTGGCACGTACAAGGCCGGCAGACCCACGGCGGCGAGTTCGGCGCAGGTCATCGCGCCGGCCCGGCACACCACCATGTCCACGGCCGCGTAGGCGTCGTCCATTCCGTCTATGTAGTCGACCGGGTGATAGCCGGTCACGCCGGCCGCGGCAGCGATCTGATCGGCGTTCTTAGCGCCGTACGCATGCAGGACCTGCACGCCAGCGCCGGTCAGATCACGAGCGGCGGCCACCGCCGCAGCGTTCAGCGACCGGGCGCCCTGTGACCCGCCGAACACCAGCAGAGCCGGACCCGCCGGGTCCAGGCCCCAACGCCGGCGAGCCGCCTCCCTACGGGCCGGGCGATCCAAGTGGGCGATGCTGTCCCGCAGTGGTATGCCGATGCGTACCGCCCCCGGCAGACTGCCCGATGTCGCCTCGGCGACGAAAGGAGTGAATCGGCGCCCCACCCGGTTCGCCAGACCCGCCCGGGCATTGGCTTCGTGTATCACGATCGGCACGCGACCCCGGGCGCCCAGGTAGGCGGGCAAGGCCACGAAACCCCCGAAACCCACGAGTACGTCGGCACTGCGATCGGCCAGCACTGAACGGCAGCGTTTGACCGCCGTACGCAGCCGTCCGGGCAGGGTCAGCAGATCCACTGACGGCCGGCGTGGCAGGGGCACCCGCGGGATGAGATCCAGTTCGTACCCCCGGGCCGGCACCAATCGGGTCTCCAGGCCCTCAGCCGTCCCCAGCGCCGTCACCACGGACTCCGGTTGCCGTGCCCGGATCGCATCGGCGAGATTCAGCGCGGGTTCCACGTGCCCGGCCGTCCCCCCACCGGCCACCACGACTCGCAAAGCCATGATCAGTGACGCACCCTGGGTGTGAGCAGCCGCGTGCGCGCGTCACCGCGCCGGGAACGCAGGGCGCTGGCGGCCTGCGGTTCGGCGCGGGCGAAGGCCAGCAATACGCCCATGGCGCACAGGCACATCAGCAGTGAGGAGCCTCCGTAGGACACCATCGGCAGCGGCAGGCCGGTGATCGGCAGCACCCCCAGGACCGCACCGATGTTGACCAGCGCCTGCCCGACGATCCACGCGATGATGCCACCGGTGGCCAACTTGACGAACAAGTCGTCGGAGTCCCGGGCCACCCGGATCGCGACGATCGTGACGATCGCGAACATCACCAGCACACTTACACTGCCGATCAGGCCGAGCTCCTCGCCGATCACCGCGAAGATGAAGTCGGTGTGGGCCTCCGGCAGTCCGCCCCACTTCTCGCGACTAGCGCCCAACCCGGTACCGGCCAGTCCACCGGTGGCCAGGCCGTACTGGCCGTGGATGACTTGGTACCCGCCTCCGGTGGGATCGGCGGTCGGGTCCAGCCAGGTCCGGAAGCGCTGCATGCGATAGGACACGGTCACCGAGGCCAGGGCGACCAGGGCCACCAGCGACCCGAAGGCGATACCGAACACCCGCCCCGGGGCGCCGACCACGAACAACAGGCTGGCGAGGATGGGGAACATCACGATCGTCGTGCCCAGGTCGCCCTCAAGCACGATCAGGACGACGATCGCCCCCCACACGGGCACGAGGGGTACCAGCAGGTGCCGCCACTCGTGGATCACCTTCCGCTTACGGGTCAGCAGATCGGCCCCCCAGACGATGATCGCCAGTTTCGCCAGTTCACTGGGCTGGAACTGGAAGGGGCCGCCGAAGCTGATCCAGTTGCGCTGCCCGAAGACCGAGACCCCGATGCCGGGCACGAAAACCAGGAACAGACCCACGAACGCCGCCACCAGCAGATACGGCGCGGCTCGTCGGATGGCCGAAACCGAGGAGCGGGAGATGAGGACCATGGCGACCAGGCCCCCGACGGCGAAGATGAGTTGCTTCTGGATCACCGTTAGTCCGACGTCCTCGGTAGCCGCGTAGGTCACCACGTTGCTGGCCGAGAACACCATGACTATCCCCAGCACCAGCAGCAGCATGGTGGTGCTCAGCAGGAGGGTGTAGTTCGCCAGGGGGTGGTTCCACCAGCGGCGCAGTGCCTCACCGCCCGGTACGACGTGCCACATCAGATCTCCGGCTCCATTCCGGCGACCGCCTCAGCGAAGGCCCGTCCCCGCTGCGCGTAGTCGGTGAACATGTCCCACGACGCGCAGCCCGGCGCCAGCAGCACCGTGTCCCCTTCGTGAGCCAGTCGGGCCGCCCGGGCCACCACGTCTCGCATTGCTCCAGTGTCCGTGGCCGATACCTCTTCGACGGGCACATCCGGTGCGTGTCGCCGCAGTGCCTCGGCGATGAGGCCACGATCGGCACCCAGCAGGACCACCCCCCGCAGCCGCCCCGCATGGCCTCGTACGAGGGCGTCGAAGGTCTGCCCCTTGGCCAGGCCACCGGCGATCCAGACCACGGAATCGTAGGCGCCCAGGGACATGTCGGCAGCGTGCGCGTTGGTCGCCTTCGAGTCGTCGACGTAGAGCACCCCGCCTATTCGGCCGACCTCGGCGATGCGGTGCGCGGCGGGCTCGAACCGGCGCAGGCCGTTGCGGACGGCCTGTGGCGCCACCCCGAACGATCGGGCGAGGGCCGCGGCGGCCAGCGCGTTGGCGATCTGGTGCGGCACCGGCGGATGCACATCATCGGTGGTCGCCAGTTCCAGCGCGTGGGTCTCCCGCTCGGCGAGGAAGGCTCGATCCGCCAGGACCCCGTCGACCAGCCCCACCTCCGAGCGGGCCGGGGCTCCCAGGGTGAACCCGATCGCCCGGCAGCCCTCCACGACGTCCGCCTGCTCGACCATGCGGATCGTGGCCTGGTCCTGGGAGTTGTAGACGCATGCGACCCGGGTCCGCTCGTACACCCGGGCCTTGGCGTCGCGGTACTGCTCGAACGATCCGAAGAAGTCCACATGGTCCTCAGCCAGGTTCAGGCAGGCGGAGGCGTGCGGCGAGACGGTGTGCACGAACGGCAGTTGCGGCGCGCCCACCTCGACTGCCAGCACGTCGTAGGGCTGCGGTTCCAGCACCGTCTCGACCAGGCTCACCCCGATGTTCCCCACCGCCGCGCAGCGCAGCCCGGCGGCGCGCAGCATGGAGTCCAGCATCAGCGTCGTGGTGGTCTTGCCGTTCGTACCCGTGACGAACAACCAGGGCGCCCCGTCTGGATCACGCACCCGCCAGGCCAGTTCCAGTTCCCCCCAGACGGGCATCCCGGCGGCCAGGGCATCCTGGGTCAACACCGCATGCGGGGGCAGGCCCGGCGACACCACCAGAAGATCGGCGTCGGGCAGCGGGTGCCCACCGCCGAGCTGGACCGTGGCACCCAGAACCTCCAGGATCTGTCCGCGGTTGCGTTGCGCAGCCTCGTCCTTGTCGTCGCGCACCACCACTTCCGCGCCACGCTGCAGCAGTGCGTCCGCGCAGGCGAAGCCGGCGATCCCGATGCCGGCGACCACCACGCGCCGGCCCGCCCAATCCTGGTCGGCGGAGGTCGGCAGCGTGGTCACAAGCGCACCCACTCGGCGTAGAACAGTGACAGCCCCGCAGCCACGCACAGGGCCTGGATGATCCAGAAGCGCACCACGATGGTCATCTCACCCCACCCCTTCATCTCGAAATGATGATGCAGCGGCGCCATCCGGAAGATGCGTTTACCCGTCAGCTTGAAACTGCCCACTTGACCGATCACCGACAGCGCCACGATCAGGAACAACCCGGCCAGCAGCGGCAGGAGCAGTTCGGTGCGGCTCAGGATGGCCAGTGCGGCGATCCCGCCACCCAGCGACAGCGATCCGGTGTCGCCCATGAAGATCTGGGCGGGGAACGCGTTCCACCACAGGAAACCGACACAGGCCCCGGCCATCGCCGCGGCCACCACGGCCAGGTCGAGCGGGTCGCGGACGTCATAGCAGCGGACGAAGCGGCCGAAGGAGCAGTTCTGGCCGTACTGCCACACCCCGAGCAGCACGTAGGCCATGAACGTGATCGCACTGGCCCCGGCCGCCAGGCCGTCGAGCCCGTCGGTGAGGTTCACGGCGTTGGTGGTGGCGGTGATGAGGAACCAGATCCAGACGATCAGCAGGGCGGTGGGCAGGACGATCGGGGTGTCGCGGACCAAGGACACCGCCTGCGAGGCGGGCGTACGGCCGTACTCGTCGGGCCACAGGGTGGTTCCGTAGGCGAAAGTCACCGCGATGAGTGCCTGACCGATGAGTTTGGTGCGCGCCCTGATGCCGGTGGAACGCTGCCGGAAGATCTTCAGATAGTCGTCAGCGGCTCCCACCAGCCCGAGCCCGATGATCAGGTACATGGCCAGCAGACCTGAGGTCGAGGGCGCCTGCCAGACGTACAGGTGCGAGGCCGCGTAGGCCAGCACAAGCGCGATGAGGATCGCCAGACCACCCATCGCGGGGGTCCCCCGCTTGGCCTCGTGCTCGGGATAGGGAACGCCCTCGGTGGACGTGCGGATCGCCTGCGAATAGCCGTGCCGCTGCAGTAGCCGGATCAGCAGTGGCGTGCCCAGTAGCGACACGAACAGGGCCACCAGCCCGGCTATGACGACGAGTTTCACTGCGCCTCTCCCAACAACCCGGCGGCCACCCGCTCCAGCCCCTCCGCCCGCGACGCCTTGACCAGCACCACGTCACCGGGTCTGACCTGTTCGCGCAGCACCGCCAGTGCCTCGGCCACATCGGCCACGGCCATCGACTCCTCCCCCCACGAGCCCTCATGGGCCGCACCCATGTGGATCGGCCTGGCCCCGGGCCCGACCGCGATCAGCCGGCTGATGTTCAGCCGCACGCACAACCTGCCGATCGCATCGTGCTCGGCCGTTGAGGTCGGACCCAGCTCGCGCATCTCGCCCAGCACCGCCCAGGTCCGCCGGCCCCGGCCCATCTCGGCCAGCGCCCGCAACCCGGCCGACATCGACTCAGGATTGGCGTTGTAGGCGTCGTTGATCACGGTCACCCCGTCCGGGGTCTCGCGGACCTCCATGCGCCAACGGCTGTCCAGGGCCGCACCCTGCAGGCTCAGCGCGGCCTGCGCGAAGTCCAGTCCCAGCGCGACCGCTGCCGCCACCGCCGCCGCCACATTGCGTCCCTGATGCTCGCCGTGCAGTGCGGGCCGGACTGTCACCGACGTCCCGGTGTGGCGCAAGGTGACCACCGGGCGCCCCTGCTCCAGGTCCAGGGCGGTGATCCGGACATCGGCGGTGGGCGCCTGCCCGAAGGTGACCACCCGTCCCGGGGCAAGGCCGGCCGCGGCCAGCACCCGCGGGTCGTCAGCGTTGAGGACCGCCACCCCGTCGGGACGCAGGCCGGTCACGATCTCCGCTTTGGCCCGTGCGACCCCGTCCTGGTCGCCGAACTCCGACAGGTGCGCCTGCCCGACGTTCAGCAGTACTGCGGCGTGCGGAGGGGTGATTCCACACAAGTACCGGATGTGCCCACTGCCGCGGGCCCCCATCTCGGACACCAGGAAGCGGGTCTCCCGGGTCACCTCGAACACAGTCCGGGGCAGCCCGAGTTCGTTGTTGAAGGATCCCTGCGGCGCCACGGTCGGGCCGAAGTGCGTGAGCACGACCCGCAGCAGGTCCTTGGTGCTGGTCTTGCCCGACGACCCGGTCACCGCCACGATCCGCAGCCCCGGGCAGCGATCCACGACCGCGCGGGCCAACCGGCCGGTGGCCCCGACGGTGTCGTCAACCAGGATGTGCGGGGCGTCGACGGGCCGGCTCACCACCGCGGCAGTACACCCGGCGGCCACTGCGGCCCTCACGTGGTCATGCCCGTCGTGCGTCTGCCCCACCACCGCGATGAACAGCCCTCCGGCCGCCGCCGTCCGGGAGTCCGTGACCACGGCATCGATGACGAGCTCGCCGTCCGCCCCGTGCAGGGTCCCACCGATGGCAGCGGCCACCTCGGCCAGCGTCATGGGGATCACGCCTCACCTCCGAGTGCCGCGCGCGCCACCTGCCGGTCGTCGAAGGGGTGGATAACCCCGGCGATCTCCTGACCCGTCTCGTGGCCCTTGCCCAGGATCATCACCGTGTCACCGGCTCCGGCCGCCGACACCGCTGCGCGGATGGCCTGCTCGCGGTCGGCCACCTCCTGGACACTCGCGCCGGCCACCACCCGGGCTCCGTCCAGCACCGCCGCCCGGATGGCCGCGGGATCCTCCGAGCGGGGGTTGTCGTCGGTGACCACCACATGATCGGCCAGTTCCGCAGCGATGCGGCCCATGACGGGTCGCTTGACCGCATCCCGGTCACCTCCACAGCCGATCACACACCAGATTCTGCCCTGTGTCAGCGGCGTGACGGCCAGCAGCGCCCGTTGCACTGCGTCCGGGGTGTGCGCGTAGTCCACGATCACGGTGATGTCGCCGCCGGGGACCACCTCCATCCGGCCCGGTACCCCGTGGAAGGCATCAAGGGCCTCGGCTGCCGCACCGGGCTCGTGGCCGGCGCGTACCAGCATCACCAGTGCTGCCAGGGCGTTGGCCACATTGAAGTGCCCTGGAGCCCGAACCCGGACGGGAAGCGACAGCGAGCCGTGCCTGGCCACGAACGTCGAGCCGGCCGCCCCGGCGGCGATCTCCCGCACCGTCCAGTCGGCGCTCGGTGACAGGCCGTACGTCACGCACGGTACCTGCGTGCTGCTGGCCAGCCGGCGGCCCCAGTCGTCGTCGACGTTGATCACCGCCTGCCGGCAACGGGCGGCGGTGAACAGGTCGGCCTTCGCGGCGAAGTAGTCCGTCATGGTCTCGTGGAAATCGAGGTGGTCGGCGCTGAGGTTGGTGAACGCGGCCAGGTCGAACCGCAGCCCATCGACCCGGCCGAGCACCAGCGCGTGGCTGGACACCTCCATCGCCAGGGCCCGCGTGCCGGACTCCACCATGAGCGCCATCAATGCCTGCAGGTCCGGCGCCTCCGGCGTGGTCCGGGCGGTGGGCAGTCGCCGCTGCCCGATGTAGGTGCCGGTGGTCCCGATCATCCCGGTCGGCACTCCCAGCGCCCGCAGCGCCGAGGACAGCATGTAGCTGATCGTCGTCTTACCGTTCGTGCCGGTGATGCCGAACGTCTGCAGTCTCCTGGCCGGATAGCCGAACACGAGTGCGCTCACCTCACCGAGCCGGCCACGCGGGTCCGGGCAGACGACCACCGGCACACGAGTCGTGCCCAGCACCCGCGCTCCAGCCGCATCCGTCAGGACCGCGGTCGCGCCCCGGGCGATCGCCTCGCCCGCATGGTGGGCGCCATGCGTGCGCGCGCCGGGCAGCGCGGCATACAGGTCGCCCGGCTGCGCCGCGCCCGAGGCCAGGGTCACCCCGGTTACCACACCCGGCTGCGCCGGCACCCCCAGCAGCGCGCAGATCTCAGCCAGCGCGACCGGAGTGCTCGGGTTGCGCGGGAACTGCTCGGCGTCGGACACGACGCGATCACTGCCCGAGGTCGCTGGCGAAGATCGGCAGCTTCGGCGACTTCTTGCCACTGGGCGGTACGTTCATCGACTGCAGACCGTGCACCATGACCTCCCGGAAAACCGGCCCACCGGTCAGCCCTCCGTACCGGGACAACTTCGGGTTCTGCACGATCACGCCGACCACGAGCCGCGGATCGTCGGCCGGGGCCACCCCGATGAACGATGCTGTCACGGAGTTGTCATAGCACCCACAGGCGTCGTTGATGCGGTATGCGGTGCCGGTCTTGCCGGCGACCCGGTAGCCGGGGATGGCGGCCATTTGGGCCGTTCCCTCCTCGCCGACCACCTGCTCCATCATCCGCATCGTCTGCTTGGCGGCCTGGGCGTCGACGACCGGGATGCCCTCCGGCGGCCGGGCTTCCTGGACCTGCCCCTCCGGGCTGATGTAGCTCTTGATGAGGGTCGCGGGCATCCGGACTCCACCGTTCGCGATCGTGGCGAACACGGACGTCGCCTGAATCGCGTTGACCGACAGCCCCTGCCCGAACGCGATGGTCGGGAAGGAGGTGGGAGACCAGTCCGCGACCGGCGGTACGTAGCCCTTCGACTCCCCGGGGAACTGCAACCCGGTCGGCTCACCGACCCCGAACTTCTTGATGTACTCGTACAGTTTGTCCTCGCCGATCAGTTCGGCGGCCTCGATCGTGCCGGTGTTCGCGGACTTCGCCAGGATTCCGGCCAGTGTCAACTGGTAGGTCGGATGGGCATCATGGTTGCGGAACACGCTGCCGCCCCGGGTGAAACTGTATGGCACCGTGAACACCGTTCGCGGGGTGGCGGCCCGCTCGTTGAGGACCGCGGCCATCGTCATCACCTTGCTGGTGGAACCGGGTTCGAAGACCTCAGTCACCGCCCGATTGTTCCGGTTCGCGTCGTCGGCCTGGCCGGGGAAGTTCGGATTCATCGTGGGCACCGAGGCCAGTGCCTTGATCTCTCCGGTTCGCGGGTCGATCGCCACCACCGTTCCGCTGTCCGCGTCGACCTCCTTGACCCGCTGTTGGATCGCCCGCTGCGCAACCCATTGCAGATCACTGTCGATGGTCAACTGGACGGACGTACCGTCCACCGGTTCGCGCTCCTGGGAAGCCCCGGTCGGGATCTGCCGGCCGCCGATGCCGCTCTCGAAGCTCTTCCGCCCGTCCTGGCCGCGCAACTCGGTGTCCAGCCCGTACTCCAGCCCGGCGCCGGCCTCGCCGTCCTCGCGCACGTATCCCAGCACGTTGGCGGCCAGTTCACCGGAGGGGTAGAAGCGTTTGGTGGTCCGCTGACCGAAGATCCCCCGCAGGTCCAGTGCGGCGACCGCGTCCCACGTCTCGGGGGTCACCTGCTTGGCGACGTACGCGAAGTCGGAGTCGGCGGACAAGGACGTGACGATCTGCTCCTTCGGGAGGTTCAGAATGGGCGACAGGTAGTCGGCGGTCGCATCCTTGTCCAGGACCAGGCGCGGGTTGGTCGTAACGTCGATGGCCATGACCGACTCCGCCAGCGGCCGCATGTTCGCGTCGTAGATGGTGCCGCGCTTCGCGGGCAACGTGAACACCGCGGTACGGTCCTTGACCGCCTCGGCCGCGCGGGGCGCCCGGTTGAGCAACTGCAGGTCGACCAGGCGGGCCGCGAAGATCGTCAGGATGAATGCGATCAGGACGGCCACCAGACGCAGTCGCTTGCTGGGGTCGGCAGGCTCATAGGTGCGGACCTGCCCGTCACCGCCGGCGCCACCGTCGAGCCACCGACTCGGCCGTAGCGGGGGTCGGGTCGATGTGCTGCTCACTGCTGTCCTGTCGGTCGGGTCTGGATGCCTAACGGCCGGTTATTCCCAAGGGTTGCTCCGTCTCGGTCCCGGGCGTGGTTGCCACGCCGGGAGCAGGTGCGGATTGCTCAGGCGCCGCGGTCGCGCCGGCCGGCTGACCGGCATCGCTCTCGGTGGTGGTCCCCGGTGCAGAGTCCGGGGAAGCGGGATCCTGGGGGACTGTCACCCCGATCGGGCCGGCCGACGTGAGCGGCTGACCCGTGACCGGATCCAGCGGCAGGCCCGCTGCATAGGGCACCCCGAGGATGGAACCATCCGACAACCGGATGAAGGCCGGCGTGGTGGCCGGAACCATGCCGAGGTCCCGGGCACGCTTGCTGAGCGTCACCGGGGAGGAGGCATTGAGGATCTGGGTACGTAGCAACTGCTCGCGCTGCGCCAGGTCGGCCTTCTGCACACGCAGTTCGTGCGTCCGGAAACTGCCCTTGGCCAGGGCGGTGTTGAGGACCAGAACGGCCAGCAGCCCGATGCTCAGGACCGCGAGCGCCCCGATCGCGAACATGCTGGGACTCATGACCCCCGTGCGGGAAGCCCGGCTGGCTGGCAGCGAGCGGGTCAGCACCGTGCGGCGTGACCCCGCATGGGGTACAGCCGTCATGATGCCTCCCGCAACTTCTCCGCGGCCCGCAGCCGGACTGATCGAGCCCGTGGATTAGCCGCCACTTCTTGGTCCGACGCTACCTCCGAACCGCGGGTAATGAGGCGAAGCCAGGGCCGCGAGTCGGGTGGGACGACCGGCAGGTCCGGCGGCGCGCTCACCTGCGCCCCGGCCCGAAGGGCCTGCTTGACCATCTTGTCCTCCAGGGAGTGGTAGCTGAGGGCCACGAAACGGCCCCCCGGACGAAGTCGCGTCAGCGCCACCGGCAGGGCGCGTTCGAGGCTGAGCAGTTCGGCGTTCACTTCGATACGGATCG
Organism: Actinomycetota bacterium; assembly: GCA_035429705.1. GTDB lineage: Bacteria > Actinomycetota > Actinomycetes > S36-B12 > UBA10799 > JADKAV01. The sequence continues at coordinate 15,331 of DAOMFH010000003.1, read as the reverse complement.
CCTGGAAGGTGCGCTTGGCGGGGTGCCCCTTGCGGCGGGCTCGCATGGGCACTGCGGTCTCAACCGCGGCCACCAGATCGTCACTGGCCGTCAGCGGCCGGGATGCGACTATCTGGCGGGCGATCCGGCGGGCGAACCGTTCCTCGCCGTACTCCCAGAGGATCCGCGCCAGTTCGGACTGCGAGTAGGTGTTCAGGACCTCCTGCGCGGTCAAGGAGGCGGTGGTGTCCATCCGCATGTCCAGCGGCGCGGAGCGGGCGTACGCGAACCCCCGCTGGGCCTCGTCGATCTGCATGGAGGAAACTCCCAGATCGAACAGGACCGCATCGATATGGTCCACCCCGAGCAGGTCCAGGACTTCGCCCAGTTGGTCGTACCGCGCATGGTGGACGCTGGCCCGTTCGCCGAACCGCGCCAGTCGCTCAGTTGCCGCACGCACCGCATCCGGATCCCGGTCCAGGCCGATGACCCGGGCGTGCGGGAACGCCTCCAGCACCGCGGCGGCATGTCCGCCGAGGCCGGTGGTGGCATCCACCATGATGGGCTCCTTGGTCTGGGCACTGGAACCGAGGACCGGTTCCAGCAGGTCGAGGACACGGTCGAGCGCCACCGGGATGTGGCGGGTACCGGGATCCAACGGTTCCTTACTCCTTCGATTCGGGGCACTGCGCTCCGGTCCCCGTCCGCGCGGTGCGGAAGGGGCCACCTTGGGTCCGGGGAAGTGATCCAAGGTGATCGACGGTTGCGGACAACCGCCGCGGTGATGCGTCGGCCGGGGGCCGCAGCGCAGGCTGGTGCTGCTTTCGGTTCAGAACAGTCCGGGCACCACCTCCTCGGACAGTTCGGCGAACTGCTCGTCCTGAGCGCGCAGGTAGTCTGCCCAGGCCTGCTCGTCCCAGATCTCGACGGTGTGGTGGTTGCCCACCACGACACACTCACGATCCAGCCCCGCGTACTCCCGCAAGGCGGGCGGGACGGTGATGCGACCCTGCCGGTCGGGGATCTGGTCGAAGGCGCTCGAGAACAGCACCCGCGAGTAGGCCCGCACCGCGGCGTTCGACTGGGAGGCCTCGCGGACGCGGGCGGCTGCGGCTTCGAACTCCGCGATCGGCCACAGCACCAGGGAGCGGTCCTGCCCTTTGGTCAGCACGACGCCCTCGGCCAGTCCCGGCCGGAACTTGGCCGGCAGGATGATCCGGCCCTTGTCATCGACCTTGGGGGTGTGCGTACCGAGGAACATCGCACACCTCCTTCACTGACCGCTTGGACCCCCACAGTACTCCATTTCCCTCCACTTGACACCACTAGATGAAACAAGTGCCCCACATGTACCCCGATCGGACCATCCGGACCATGAGAGCCCCCCAGATCTGCGCCGACCGCTATCGATGCCGGCGCGGCGGGCGGGACGTCGCGGCCACAGACGACTACGCACAGGCCCGGCAGGTGGCCGGCGCCGCCTTGGACCCCAGGGGGTGACCTCCGGACCCGCACCGACGCAGACCGCAGTCGGGCCCCGTTCGGCGTCCCCGCCCCCGGGCAGCACCCCCCCTCTCCCCCGACGTGCCCGCACACACAGGGTCGCGAACCTCACCCCAACGGGACCACCTGATCGCGGCCGGACTCCTTGGCCAAGTACATGGCACGGTCGGCCCGAGCGAGCAGGACCTCCAGATCGTCCCGCTCGTCGGCCAGGGTGACGCCCACACTCATGGTCACCGGGACATCCTGGCCGTTGATCCGCAGCGGTTCGCTCACCGCCCGGCGCACTTCCTCCGCCACGGCAGTGCCGACCTCGAGATGGGTCACACCGCTGAGCACCAACAGGATTTCGTCGCCACCGACCCGGGCGATGAGGTCGTCGGTCCGTACACAGGCCCGGATGCGATCTGAGACCACCTGCAGTATCCGGTCCCCCACGGCATGCCCCATGCGGTCGTTGATGGTCTTGAAATTGTCCAGGTCACAGAACACGACGGCGATCTGGCCGTGCGTTCCCGCGCCCGGACGCAGCCGCTCGGCCAGGTGCGCGAAGACCTCTCGCCGGTTGAGCAGTCCGGTCAGGTCGTCGGTGCGCGCGCGCCGGTCGAGCACCTGTTCGGCCTCCACCTCGGCCTGCACGTCACGCCAGCCACCGACGAAGCCGACCGGCTGGCCGCGTTCGTCGCGCACCGCATGAACGGTGGCGTCCACCCACCGCTGCCCGCCGTCGTTGGTGAGCATCCGGAAGCGGACGGTCTGCCTCGTGCCGGCGAGCACCTCGGCCATCATCGCGTCGACGAACTCCCGGTCCTCGTGGCAGATCACGTCGTGGCCGCTACGCCCGATGAAGTGCTCGGGCGGAAATCCCAGGATCCGCTCGACGCCCTCCGATATCCATTCGGTGACCCCGTCGAGCGTTGTCCGGTACACGACGTCAGTGGCATGTTCTGCGAGCAACTGGTACCTCTGCCGGGACTCGGCCAGTGCCTGCTCGTAGTCCATCTGCGCCTGGATGTCGTGGGTCACCACGACCAACGACGTCACCTCGCCCTGGTCATCACGCACCGCGCGCGCCGTCGCCTCGAGCCACCGGAAGCCACCGGCCGTGGTGCGCATCCGGAAACGCGCCGACGCCGATCCCTCCCCGGACAACAGGCGGTCCCGCGCTGCGGCGATCGCGAGACCGTCATCACGATGCACGAGGTCGAGCAGGGCCGGACCGTTCACCTGCTCGGGGGGCCACCCCAGCAACCGCTCGACCGCCGGGGAGACCCACTGAACCTGTCCGGCAGGAGTGTGGAAGCTCACCATGTCGCTGCTCTCCTCGAGCAGCAGTCGCCAGCGCGCCTCCGACTGAGCCAGCGCCGCCGCCTCTTCGTAGCGCTGGGTCACGTCACGCCAGGTGACCGTCAGGCCGTCGTGAACGGCAACCGCACGCAGGTCGTAGTAGCCGACCCCGCCGGAGACGAGGTCCTGTGGATGGTTGTTCAGCACGAGCGGTTCACGGGTCTCCAACAAGGCGACCAAGCGGTCCTTCGTCGGCGAGGCGATGAACGTCGGGGCGATCAGCGACAGAAGCGCCCCCTCGAGTTGATCATTGGACGACCCCAGCGCCTGGCATGCTGCGGGGTTCGCCTGTACACAGCGGAAGTCCACCACCCGGTTCTGGTCGTCGCGCACCGACTCCAGCAGCACGTGCGGGTCAAGCATGGCGTCGAGGGTGGCGCGCAGAACCTGTCGTTCACTCTCCGCCTCCAGGCGTGCTCGCACGACTTCGTCCACATCGCGCAGACCGAGGATGCCACCCTCCACCCGGCCGTAGGCGTCGCGCGCCGGCCGGACCGTCAGGGAGACGTATCGCCGACCACCGTCGGCGGTACGCAGCAGCAGAATCACCCCGGAGTAGGAATCGCCCCCGAGCACCCCGACGCGAATTTGAGCGGCGAGAGGCACGTCCCGTTCATCCACCAACTCGCGGGCGACCTGGCCCACCAAGGACTCCGGGGCCCACCCCGCGAGCGCCTCGATCGAATCGGACACCCACGCGATCCGCCCGTCCAGGTCGGTCTGCAGCACGACGTCCGAAGCATCTTCGGCCAGCATCTGGTATCGCCCGTCGATACCGGCCCGGGCCTCGATGATCTGACGGGAGGTGACATGGTTCAGGGCCCCCAGCAGTGCTACGGAGCCGTCCGCGCGCCGGATCTTGCGGGTGTTCTGCTGGGTCCAGATGATCTTTCCTCCCCGGCCCACCCACCGCAGGGTGAAGTGGGTGGCCACGCCGGGCTCGGCGTTGAGCGCCGACTGCAGCAGATGACTGTCCCGCGGGTCCGGGGCGGTCTGCCACAACGCCGGGTCGGCCAGGTACTCCTGTGCGGTGAATCCGCTGAACTCCAGCACGGAGTCCGACACGTACTCCAGGCGCATCTCCGGCTCGATTTGCAGGACGTAGACGACGTCCAGCAGCGCGGCCGAGACATCGCGGAACACTGTCGGGTCACCGTCCATCCCCGTAACCTCCAAACCACACATGCTACTTCGGGTGTTCCCCGCACGCCCGGAATCCGCAGGTAGCACGGGAAGTAAGACACGAATACCTGTCCCGGGGTTGCGTGTGGCCACGGATTCCACCAGGAGACACCTCACGTGGCCCAGTAGGCGCCTGATGCTCCCCGGACGATGTCGGCACTACCAGGCAGGCACACAGACCTTCGCATGTCCGAGTCCGCTGTGACAGGACTCAGGCGATGGAAGGGGTCAGTTCTCCCGGCCGTCGCGACGGTTGCGGTCCTGCCAGCGCTGCTCGAACCTGGCCATGAGCCCGGACTGCCCCTTGGGCTGTTTCGCGGAGGACGGACTGGCCGGGGCGGCGGTCTTGTCCGGCCGTTTCGACGACCCGTGCCGCAGGCCTGACACCACCAGGAAGACCGCGGCGAGCATCACCAGGAACCCGAAGACCCCGAGCGGGGGCAGGCTGGCCGAGACCCCCGCGAGCAGGAGCGCCATTCCGATCAGCGCACCGACCACTCCCCCGACGATCCGGCGGCGATCAGCTCCCGTCGAACCCTGCCGCAAGGAGGTGGCGAACTTCGGGTCCTCAGCCATGAGGGCCCGCTCCATCTGCTCGAGCAGTCGCTGCTCATGCTCTGAGAGAGGCACGTTCCTTCCCTCCTTACTCGCTTGACTGTAACGATACGGGTAGCCGCCCCGGATGGAAACCCGAGAGGTCCCACAATTTGCCGCGAGTCCCTTCCGACTATGGTTCGTCCTCACCGCGGCGCAGCAGGCTCGCCGGCCGCACAACACCATCCCCGAAGCGGGCGACCGCCCGGTCCACGGCGGTCTCGGCCTCGCGCCAGCCCGCCTCCGGCTCGTCGAGCGCGATCTGGTGGCTGCTCGTTCCGGCCGGGGTGAGCCGTTCGACCCGCACCCCGACCAGCCGCAGACGGGCACGCTGCAGACCCAGTGCGTCGTACAGCGCCGCCGCCTGCGTGTAGATGGTCCGGCCGACATCCGTGGCCTCCGGCATGGTCCGCGACCTCGTGATGGTGGTGAAATCAGCGAAACGCACCTTGATCGATACGGTCCGCCCGACCCAGCCAGCTGCCCGCAGCCTGGCTGCGACCTGGTCGGACAGCGCCAGCAGTTCCCGGTGGATGATGTCCGGATCGTCCACGTCCCCGGCGAATGTGTGCTCCGAGCCGATGCTGCGGTCCGGTGGGCTGGAGTCGACCCGCCGCCCGTCCCGGCCCCAGGACAACTCGGCCAACTGGTTGCCGGCGGCGGCTCCCAGCGCCCTGCGCAGCACCGGCCGCGGCAGATGCGCGACGTCTGCCACAGTGCGCACCCCGAGGTGGTGCAGTTGTTCCTCGGTACGCGGGCCGACACCCCACAGCGCCCCGACCGGAAGCGGGTGCAGGAAGGCCACGATGGAATCGGCCGGAATGAGCAACATGCCGTCCGGCTTGGCATGGGCACTGGCGACCTTCGCGACGAATTTGTTGGGCGCCCCGCCGACCGAGCAGGTGATCCCCTGCTCGTCGAAGACCCGGGCACGCAGCAACTCCGCGATGGCCGTCGGACTGCCGTGCCGGCGGACCGCCCCGGCGATGTCGAGGAACGCCTCGTCGAGGGACAACGGTTCCACCGCCACGGTGAAGGATCGGAAGATCTGCATCACCCCCTCGCTGACCCGCGCGTAGCGGCGGTGGTCCGGGGCGATCACGGTCGCCTGGGGGCACAGCCGGCGGGCCCGGCTCGTGGGCATGGCGGCGCGCACCCCGAACGCACGGGCCTCGTAGGTGGCGGACAGCACCACGCCGCGGGAGCCGGACCCGCCGACGATCACCGGCAAACCGCGCAGCATCGGACGGCTGAGCAACTCGACGGAGGCGTAGAAGGCGTCCATGTCGACGTGCAGGATCGTGCAGGTCGAGTCGTCCCGGGGGGCGGGGAAGTCCACCTTGCCGGTCTCACGCCTGCTCATCGCTCACCTCCTGTCCCTTAGCCTGCACTGCCCGGGCTGGCGTGCCACAGCTTCGGGGGCTGCTTGACCGGCGACCCGGCCGGCCGCGTGTCAGCGTACGGGGACTGCCGGAAGCCACTGGCGTGCACCAGCACCCGGCGCACGGCCGGATCCGAGGTGCCGGGATCCTCAGTGGGGTCCTCCATCCGGTCCGGCCCGGCGGGCATGTCCACCGGGGCGTTGAGCAGATCGCGCACCGCGGCGACACCACCGCCCTTCCACACCCCGTGCACGTCCGGCAGCGACCAGCAGCCGGTCGCCCGCACCGAGATCCCGCGCCGGCCGGTACGGCGGATCACCCCGGTGGCCAGCAGCAGCCAGGAGTGGAACACGGTATGCGCGAAAGGGCCCTGGGCGTCCTCGAAGAATGTCAGGTCGATGGGCCCGGTGGAGTCGTCCAACGACAGGAAGACGACCCGGCGACCGCTGCGGATCGGCGGGGTCTGGGTCGCCACCTTGATCCCGGCCACCATGACCTGCGCCTGCGAGCGGTGGGCGAGCAGGTCCCTGGCCCGCACCACCCCCAACTCGGCGAACATCGGCTCGTAGAAGGAGATGGCATGTCGGGTCACATCGAGCCCGAGGATCTCCACCTCCGCGGCCACCCGGTCGGCCGTCGACATCTCCGGCAGTCCGCTGGGCTGCTCCTGCTCGGCCAGCGGGAGCGCCAACTGGGTCGTTCCCGGGGTGAGCGGCCGCGGCGACCGGGACTGCGCTGCCATTCTCTGCGCCAGCCCGGAGCCGTCCGGCTGCCCGGCCGCCGCCCGTCGCGCCCGGCGCCGGCCACCTGCCCGGTGCAGGTCGGCAACTTGCAGCAGCAGGTCGCGGCGGGTCACCCGCCCGAGCCGGCGGGTGCTGGTGATGGCATGCATGGTGTCGAAGCCACCGGCCCGGATCAGCCGTTCCACGACCGGCCGGGACACAGGCGTGCGGGTCCAGAAGTCGGCCAGGTCGAAGAAAGGCTGAGCGAGTTCGATCTGCTGGACCTCCACGTCGCTGATCCCCTTGACGTCGGCCAGCGACACCCTGATCCCGCAGTCCTGACCCACCTTCTCCACCCGGTACTCGCCGCGGGACTTGTTGACGTCCAGCGGCAGCACCGCCACACCGCAGTTGCGCGCCTCGTCCAGGATCAGCCGCTTCGGATACATGCCGGGGTCGTGGGTGAGCACCCCGGCCAGGAAGGCCGCCGGGTAGTGCCGCTTCAGCCACGCCGAATGGTAGGTGGGCAGCGCGAAGGCTGCGGCGTGGGCCTTGCAGAACCCGAAGCTGCCGAACGAGCGCAGCACCTCCCACACCTTCTCGACGACCGGCAGGTCGTACCCCTTCTTCAACGCCGCCGGGATGAACCAGGTCCGGATCTGGATCTGCCCGTCCGGGCTGCCGAGTTGCCGGCGCACCTCGTCGGCCTCGGCCAGCGAACAGCCGGTCATGACCGACACCAGCCGCAGGACCTGCTCGTGGAAGACGACCACCCCGTGGGTCTCCCGCAACGCCGGTTCCAGGTCGGGATGCAGGTGCAGCGGTTCCCGCCAGCCGTGCCGGGCGGACAGGAACGGGGTGATCATGTCGCTCTTCACCGGGCCGGGCCGGAACAGCGAGATGTCGATGATGAGGTCGTTGAAGTCGCGCGGCCCGAACTTGCCGATCAACTCCCGCTGGCCGGGCGACTCGATCTGGAAGCACCCCAGGGTCTTGGCCTTCGTGATCAGGTCGTAGGTGTCGGCATCGTCGAACGGCAGGTCGTCCAGATCGATCCCGACCTGCTCGACCCGGCGGATCTCGGTGACCGCATGCGCCATCGCCGACTGCATCCGGATGCCGAGCACGTCGAGTTTGAGGAATCCCACCGCCTCCACGTCGTCCTTGTCGAACTGGCTCATCGGGAAGCCCATCCAGCTGGCCTCCACCGGCGTGCGGTCCAGCAGCGAGGAGTCGGACAGCAGCACTCCGCACGGATGCAAGGCGATGTGCCGGGGCAGCCCGTCGAGGGATTCCACCAGATTCAGGAACCCGTCGAGCATCCCCCGCTCCGCCAGTTTCCCGACGATGGAGCTGCGCAACTCGGGTAGTTCGGCCACCGCCGCGCGGGCATCCCGGGCACGGATGTGCGGGAAGGCCTTGGCGAACTCGTCGATCTCACCGGCCGGGAATCCCAGCGCGGCTCCCACGTCGCGCACGGCATGGCGCACCTTGTACGTGTCCCGCATGCTGACGCACGCACTGCGATGGGCTCCGAACCGGTCCACGATCCGCCGGTAGATGTCTGTGCGCCGGGCCGACTCCACATCGATGTCGATGTCCGGCAGCACCCGCCGCAAGGGCGACAGGAAACGTTCCATGAGCAGGTCGTGCCGGATCGGGTCCACTCCGGAGATGCCGAGCAGGTAATTGACCACACTGCCCGCCCCGGACCCCCGGGCGGCCACCCGCACCTGCATGGCCCGGATGAGGTCCACCACCTCCGCGACGGTCAGGAAGTACCCGGCGAAGCCGAGGGTCGCGATCACGTGCAGCTCATCGTCCAAGCGCTGCCGGGCGGCCGGCGCCTCCCGGGCCGCGAAACGGGTGGGTAACGCCGCCTCGCAGCGCGCCCGCAACAGGACGTCGGCCCGTACCGCCTCCTCACGACGCTGCGCGTGCCGGTGCCGCCGGGCGGAGTACCCGGTCATGGCCGGGCCGGCGGACTCTGCCGGTGGCCGGCCCGACAGCAGCACATCCAGCTCCGGGACGTGGATGTCCCCGATCCCGAAGTCCGCGACCGGATCCAGGACGCACTCCTGCGCCAGGTCGGCGGTGACCCCCAGCAGTCGGCCCGCCGCTGGTCCCGCGACCTGCTCGGCGACTGCGTGCATGTGGGTGCTGGCCGCGAGGAACCCACCGGAGTTCTCCCGGTCCAGGTGCCGGGAGTCCAGCGGCACGAGTCGCCGGATGGCGTCCAGCAGGTCAGCGGTGGCGGCCTGCCGGGGATGGATGTACCGCACTGCGTTGGTGAGCACCGCTGGGGCCCGGCGCTCGTCCGCGTAGTCCCACATGCGCCGCGCCATCGGCGTGGACAGATCGGGGCCGGGCCGCTGGTCGCCCAGCCCCCGCGGCGCGGTCCGATGGTCCACGATCTCCAGATACACCCGGCCCCCGGCCACCTGCCGCCACCGGTCGAGCAGCCGGTCGGCGAGATCGAACCGGTGGCGGGCGATCGCGCGCCCCACCTCCGAGTCCGGCCCGAGCAGGACCCGCAGTTCGCCGGGTACCACGTACTCCTCCAACAGGTCCCACCCGACGACCGGATTCCCGCGCTCACCGGCGATGTGCGCGGCCGAGACGAGCCGGCTCAGTGCCGACCACCCCCGCCCGCCACAGGCCAGCAGCACCGTACGGGGCAGTCGCGGATCGCGCCACACCCCGCCCCGGACGGGTGTGCGCGCCGCCGGGGGCGGCTCCTGCGGATGCTGGGCGAGATCCGCGCCGAGGATCCCGGACATCCCGTGCTCCAGACAGGCCTGCATGAACCGCACCGCGCCGTAGAGCCCGTCCCGATCGGTCAGGGCGATGGCCGGCTGCCCGAGTTCGGCCGCACGCTGCACCAGGTCCGACGGAGGGCACACCCCATGGCGCAGCGAGTACGAGGACGCGACGTGCAGATGACTGAACATCGGCTATCCGGCGGTCGGCCACGACGGGATCGGGAGCATCACTTCGAGGATCGCGGCGATCTGCTCCGCGAAGGCCTCGGCATCGCGGACCAGATCGTCGGCCTGCCGCTGGCTGACGTACTCCCGGCCGATCTCCACGAAGATGCGGCGCCGGCCGACGACCTCGAAGTACGCACACCACTCCCCCAGTTCCGGGGCGATCACCGGAACCATCTGCCAGACACTACGGATGCGCTGGGAGCGGGTGGGCTTGGCGCGGGTGGCCAGCAGTGCGGCACCGGCCCGCAGCGCCGCGATGTGGGCGGCGACGTATCGCTCAGCGGGGGTGGTCGCCTGGTAGGCGTCATCGAGTGCGATCACACAGGTGCGCAGCAAATCCTTGCCGGCGTGGCTCAAAGTAGTCATCGGTCCACCCCTTCAGTCGAAGGTCCGTGCCAGGTACCACTGGCCGGCGTCAGGGTCGAAACACAGTTCGTAGACCCCACGGGGGTCGCATCGACCGGTGGAGGCCTCGACCCGCCAGGTCCGCAGATCGTGACCGGCAGACGCGGTGCCGACGTCCTTCCACCACACCGCCGACCTGTCCCACTGCTGCAGGACGTGACACACCCGGTACAACCGGTCCCGCCAGATGAACTGCTCGGGATCCCCTCCGCTGACCTTGACCTCGACGGTCCCGTGAGCCCGGCCGTAGACACGACTCATGACTTCCTCCTCACCCAGTGATCGAACCCATGTTCGATTACTAGTCGAACACTGCCACGGGGGTACGTCAAGAGATTTTCGAACATTTGTTCTGTCTGGGGAAAACCGCTCCGCCCCCGCAACCCACCCCGATCCGTCAGCAACCCGCAAGGAGCGTCACACCCGCTACGGTGCGGGTGGAGCGTGAGGAGATCCCCGTGGCATCACAAACCCCGCAGCGCAGCGACCACCGCCTGCTCCCCACCTCGCTGGGCACCCGTACCTGGTTCGGGATCGTGATCATCGGCTTGGTCGGACAGATCGCCTGGGCGGTGGAGAACCTCTACCTCAACGTCTTCGTCTACGACACGATCACCGACGACCCGACGATCATCGCCACCATGGTCGCTCTGTCTGCGGTCTCGGCCACCGGAGCGACCTTCGTCATCGGGCCACTGTCCGACCGGCTCGGCAAGAGGCGCGTGTTCATCGTGAGCGGCTACATGCTCTGGGGCATCTCCACGATGCTCTTCGGGTTCGTCACGGTGGAGGGTGTGGCCGCCTTCGTTCCGGCGGCCAGCATCGTGACCGCCACCGCCGCCGCCGTGATCCTGCTCGACTGCGTGATGAGTTTCCTCGGGGCGGGCGCGAACGACGCATCCTTCAACGCCTGGGTCACCGACATCACCAGCCCGGCCAACCGCGGACGGGTCGAATCCGTCCTGGCGATGCTGCCCCTGCTGGCGATGCTGCTGGTGTTCGGCGGCCTCGACGGTCTGACCAAGAAGGGCGACTGGCAGTTGTTCTTCCTGGTGGTCGGCGCCTTGATGATCGTGGCCGGGTTCGTCGCCCTCCTGCTCATCCGGGACGCACCCGGGGAACCGGTCCAGCAGGATGGCCTGCTGCGCTCGATCGTGCACGGGCTACGTCCGGATTCCGTGCGGGCCAACCCCCGCCTCTACTGGACGCTGGTCGCGTTCGCCATCCTGGGCGTCTCGACCCAGGTGTTCCTGCCGTACTTGATCATCTACGTCCAGCGGTACCTGCGCATCGAGGCCTATGCACTTGTTCTGGCCGTGGTGCTGACCGGCGCCGCGATCGTCAGCGTGCTGGGCGGGCGGATCATCGACCGGGTCGGGAAGGTCGCCTTCATGCTGCCCGCGGCCGGGATCTACCTGATCGGCCTGCTGCTCATGGTCGTCGCCCGCGGACTCATCCCGGTCATCGGGGCGGGGCTGGTGATGATGTCCGGCTTCATGCTGACCATGGCCACCATCGGCGCAGCCGTGCGCGACTACTCACCACCGGACCGGGTGGGCATGGTGCAAGGGCTGCGCATGATCGCGATGGTGCTGGTTCCCATGGTCTTCGGGCCCTTCATCGGAGCTGCGGTGATCCGGGGCGCCGACGAGTACTACGAGGACCTGGGCCAGCTCAAGCAGGTACCCACCCCCGGCATCTTCGTCGCCGCCGCCGTCGTCGTCCTGCTCATCGTGATCCCGGTGCGCGCCCTGCGGCGTGGGACGCCGAGCGCATGAGGCCCCCGCACACTCCCCTGTACACCGCGTGGGGCGAGCAGCTCGACCCGGACCGCCCCTTGCCGGAGCACCCCCGCCCGCAGTTGCAGCGCGACTCCTTCGTCAACCTCAACGGCCGCTGGGACTACGCGTTCCGGATCGACGACTGCGCGCCGCCGGACTGGGACGGCACGATCGTGGTCCCCTTCTCCCCCGAAGCCCCGCTGTCCGGGGTGGGACGGCAACTACAGCCCGGCGAGTTCCTGCACTACCGCCGGCGGCTCCACTGGCCGGGAACGGCGACCGGCAACCGGCTCCTGTTGCACTTCGGTGCCATCGATCAGCGCTGCACGGTCAACGTCAACGGCACACCCGCCGGCTACCACGAAGGCGGCTACCTGCCGTTCACGATCGACGTGACCGACGTCGTGACCCCGGGCGACAACGACCTGCACGTGGTGGTCAGCGATCCCTCGGACACCGGCGTGGGGGCCCGCGGCAAGCAGCAGTTGCGGCCCGGCGGCATCTGGTACACCGCACAGTCCGGCATCTGGCAGACCGTGTGGCTGGAAGAAGTGCCCGAGGTCCACATCGGGGACCTGATCCTCGAGCCGGACCTTAACGGGTTCACGGTCCTGGTGCGCACCGACAGCCCCCCGCAGCCCTTCACGCTGCGCGTTCTCACCGGGGGGGCGACGGTGCTCACGAAGCCGGGCTCGACCGGATCACCGCTGCGGGTCGACCTGCCGGACCCACGACGGTGGTCACCGGAGGACCCCCACCTGTACGACCTCCTGGTCACGACCGGCCGGGACGTGGTGCGCAGTTACGTGGGACTGCGCACATTCGGCATCGGGCCGGACCGGGACGGTCACCCGCGACTGCTGCTCAACGGCCGACCGTACTTCCACGCGGGCGTCCTTGACCAGGGCTACTGGCCCGATGGCCTGTACACGGCCCCGAGCGACGAGGCGCTGGTGTACGACATCCAGACGATGAAGGATCTCGGCTTCACGATGCTGCGCAAGCACATCAAGATTGAACCGCTGCGGTGGTACCACCACTGCGACCGCCTCGGCATGCTGGTCTGGCAGGACATGGTCAACGGCGGGGGGCCCTACCGGCGGGCGGTCATCCAGCTCCCTGCGGTCAGCCCCCTGCGACTGGCCGACCGCCGGCACCGGCTGTTCGGGCGCGCCGACCCTGCCGGCCGGGACCGATGGCTGACCGAGGCACGCGAGACTGTCGAACTGCTGCGCAACTGCCCGAGTGTGGCCGTCTGGGTGCCGTTCAACGAGGGCTGGGGGCAGTTCGACGCCAGCACGGTGGCCGAGCACGTGCGCGAACTCGACCCCAGCCGGCCGGTGGACCACGCCAGCGGCTGGCACGACCAGGGCGGTGGGGACTTCCGCAGCCTGCACGTCTACTTCCGGGCGTTCCGGGTTCCGCGCCGGCCGGACGGCCGGGTGCTCGCCCTGACCGAGTACGGCGGCTACAGCTGGCGCGATCCCGGGCACAGCGCCACCGAGAACGAGTTCGGCTACCGCCGCTACGGTTCCAGTGCCGCGCTGACCGGCGCCTTCGTGCGGTTGCACGAACAACAGATCCTGCCGGCCGTCCCCCGCGGCCTCAGTGCCACCGTCTACACCCAGCTCAGCGACGTCGAGGACGAGACCAACGGGCTGCTCACCTACGACCGCCGCGTGGTGAAGATGTCCGCCGGCCAGGTGCGGGCGGTGATCGGCCGGCTGCGTATCCCGGCCGGCTGAGACTCGGGGCGGTTGCTGGCCCGGCGGGGCTGGAGATCGGCAACCACCGGGCTTGATTCACCCATCCGTGCTCCTGACGACACCCGGTCGAACCCGACCGGAGGCCCGATATCCCCGACGTTGCCGGGTGGCAGCCGCAACGAGTCCCCGCGCACGCAATGGCCCGATACCGCGCCGCTGCCCCCCTGCAACAGGCCATCTGCGCGGAAGCGGGCCATGCGCGGCCCACCGCTGGATCCCACGCACCGGGCACCGGCAACGGACGCCGGGACCGTCGTGCGGCCTCGCCGGACCCGCCGCCGTCAACCGCTGAGCGCGGCCAACTCGGCCGCGGTGGCCAACGCGTCCCCACCTACCTGACCGGCCGTGACCCGCGCCGACACCTGACCGCGGGCCAGCGCCGCTGTCAGGGGCATCCCGCGCAGAAGCCCGTCCAGGAAACCGCAGGCCAGCGCATCACCGGCTCCGGTGGTGTCCACGACCGGCCGGTCGACCTGCGCCGGGGGCTGCCGCACGACCACCGGTTCGCCGCCCGGCTGCGCGGGCCGGGAGACCAGTAGCGCGCCCCTGTCGCCCATGCCGAACACGACGGTGCGCGCCGGTCCGTGGGCCATCCACCGGCGGGCGGCGGCCACCGGGTCGGACAGGTGTGCGGCGGAGGCGAAGATGTGGTCGGCCGCGGCCACGAAATCCGCCCGGTACGGATCGGCCGGGTCACGGACGTCCTGCAGGTCCACCGCAACCAGGATGCCGGCCGACCGGGCGGCTACGACGACGTGCCGGGCCCAGTCGGCCAGGGCGCTGAACACGAGGTCGGCACCGGCCAGAGCCGCGCTCACCAGGGCAGAAGAAGGCACGAGCGTCGTGTGCGACCCGCCGTCGAAGAAGAACAGGCGGCGGCCACCCGGGAACACGAGGTTGGCCGACCGGGTGGTCCCGGCCGGGTCCTCGAAAACCGTCGCGCAGTCCACCCCGTCGGCTTCCAGAGCGGTCCGCACCGTGCGCCCAGCCACATCGTCACCCAGCGCGCCGAGCAGCCGGGTGTCGTGGCCGAGCCGGGCCATCCCGCGGGCCGTGTACGTCGGCGCCCCACCGGGGGTGTCGACGTTGCGGGTGAAATACCCGTCGGCGCACAGATCCAGATCGTCACGGTCGAGCAGTATCAGCGTGTCGAGGCCCGGGTGGCCGACCACCGTGACGCGGGACATGGCTTGCTGGCCCGTCAGGCCTGCGGGATCAGCACGATCGCCCCCGAGAGGCACTCGCTGACACGGATCCCGCAGCCCTTGCAGTAGTCCAGATCGAACGAGTCATCCCGCCCGTGCCGCAGCGAACTCGTCGAGGCCCAGGGTTCTGACGTCGGCGGCGGAGTTGATCAGGACGGATCCGTCGTCGTGCGGCCCCGCGAACACGTCGGCCTGCTGCAGCAGCGTGGCGTCCTGTGCGATCAGGGCGTCCGGCACCACCACCGGTTCGCGGGTCCCTGTAGGCCGATCGCCGATCCGGCAGACAGGACAGCACCGGCGCACCAGTCCGTTCGGAGCCAAAGCCGGGGAAGGCCTGCGCATGGCGGCCACCCCGGAACGCGGCGATGCTCAGCAGTTCCGCAGCGGTGACCACACCCTGACCGCCACGGCCATGGATCCGGATCTGGAACACGCTCCCACCGTAGTCCCGACGTCCGGCCGGTGACCGTACCCG
>DAOMFH010000002.1:0-33198 GCA_035429705.1 Actinomycetota bacterium | reverse complement strand
ACCCCTCGGCACCACCCGAACCAGCCACCCCAAACACCACCGACGAGACTGAACCCGAAGGGAACCAGGACCACCGGGCAGCTACCGGCGGCGCCAGCCTGCGCGCTGCTGGGTCGAAGCGACTGCGGCTCGGCGAAGCGGTGACTACCGTGATGGGATGGGGAAGAAATTGCTCAGCCTGCCCGGAGTGTCAGTCGAGCGGGACGTCCACGGTGTTCCGCACATCGAAGCGGATTCGGAGCCGAACCTCTACCGAGGTCTGGGCTGGGTACATGGCACCGACCGGGCCCTGCAGATGCTGCTCACAAGGATGGCCGGGCGGGGTCGGCTCGCTGAGCGGCTGCCCGGGCCGCCGTTGCTCGCGGCCGACAAGGCGTTCCGTCGGATGGGCTTCCATCTGGGTGTCGAGGAGCAGGTGGGGTCGCTGTCCCCGGATGTCTACGCGTTGCTGGCGGCCTACTGCGAGGGGGTGAACTTGGCACTGCGCGGGACCGCCCCCTGGGAACTCAGGCTGTTCGGCATCAAGCACCCGGATCCGTGGACTCCGGCCGACTGCGTGGTGCTCGCCAGGCTGGTCGGCTTCGTGGGCCTGGCCCAGAGTCAGGGGGAGATGGAGCGGCTGCTCGTCCAGATGGTCAAAGCCGGTGTGCCCCGGGACCTGCTGGCCGAGGTCTTTCCAAGCGGGCTCGACGGGTTGGACGAGGAGCTTGTCGCACGGGTCGACCTCGGTGAACCGCTGGTGCCCCCGGAAGTGCGCTGGACGCCGTACGTGCCGCGCCCGATCGCCTCGAACAACTGGGCGGTCGGCCCGTCGCGTACGCGCAGCGGACGGGCGGTGCTGTCCGGGGATCCGCATCTGGAACTTCGGTTGCCCGCGATCTGGAGCGAGGTTGTCGGCACCTGGCCGGGTCACTGGGTGATCGCCGCGACGATGCCGGGGCTGCCCGCCTTCCTCATGGGCCGGACTGATGCACTGGCCTGGACGGCGACGTATGCGTTCATGGATGCCACCGACTCGTGGGTCGAGCAGTGCCGTGATGGTCTGGTCCGCCGGGACGTTGATGGCGAGCAGACATGGGTGCCGGTACGGACCCGGGTGGAGGAGATCGGCGTGCGGCGGGGCAAACCCGTGCGCCTGGTGGTCCACGAGACCGACCGGGGCGTGCTCGACGGTGATCCAGAGGAGGACGGGCTGCGGTTGGCCACCCGCTGGTCCGGCGCCGAGGGCGGAGGCGCATCGATGACCGCGATGGTGCAGGTGCTGCGTGCGCAGGATGTCACTGCGGGCATGGCCGCCCTGGGCGGGCTGGAGATGGCGTTCAACTGGGTGCTGGCCGACCAGGCCGGGTCCATCGGTTACCAGATGTCCGGCCTGATGCCGCTGCGGGACCGGCCCGATTCGGGTCTGGCACCACTGCCGGCCTGGGATCCGGCGACGGCCTGGCGAGGCTACGCACCCGCCGAGGACCTGCCCCGCACGCAGGACCCGGAGGCCGGGTTCATCGTGACCGCTAACGATGACCTGAATCACCTCGGCCGCCGGGCGCCGATCAACCTTCCGATGAGTGACTCGCGGGCCGTGCGGATCGCCGAGACGCTGCAAGCAAACGATTCCTGGACCGTTCAGGACACCCAACGGCTGCAGGTCGACCTCGTCGCGGCGCACCCCCGGGCCTACCTCGAGGTGCTGTTGCCGCTGCTCGGTGACAGCGACAACGAGCGGATCCTGCGGGATTGGGACTGTTCCTACGCGGTGGACTCGCTCGGCGCCACCCTGTTCGAGCGTTGGCATCGCGGGCTGGTCGAGGAGGTGTTCGGCAGTGTGCTCGGCGGTGAGGTGATCGACTACCTGTTCGCCGAGACGGGGATCCTCGCAGACTTCGAGGGTAGCTTCGACGGTGTGCTGCTGCGCGCAGACTCGGGGTGGTTCGGCGGGCGCTCCCGGGCCGACATCTACGCCCAGGTGGCCAGGCGGACGCTACCCGGTCCGGTCGTGCCGTGGGGCGAGTTGCGCCCGACCACCGCGCGTCACCTGCTGTTCGGCGGCACGCCGCTGGCCAGACTGGGTTTCGACCGCGGTCCTTTCCCGCTTGCCGGGGGCCGGGGCACGGTCCAGCAGGGGCAGTTGTTCCGCTCGGCGGGAGCTGACACCTCGTTCATGCCCACCCTGCGGATCGCCACGGACTTCGCCGAGGATGCCGCGCACACCGTCCTGGCCGGGGGACCGTCGGACCGGGTGCGGTCCCGGTGGTATGCCAGCGACTTCGCTGCCTGGCGGGCAGGTCGGCTCAAGACGTTGCGGCCCTGAGCCGGTCTGAGGCTTACTGCGCCGCCGCACGGAAGTCGTCGCTCGGCTGAGCGGTTGCGAGCCCTTGCCGATGATCAGCGTCAGCGGCCGGCGAGACGTTCGCGACCATCACGTCTCCCAGCAGGAGCCCGATGAGGCAGACGACTGTGCTGGCCCCGCCGGGCAGGAGACGTGCTCGATGCTCTTCGTGCGGGAGGTGGACCCTGCGCCGTCGCCAGTTCGGCACCCGCAGCGGCACCACCCGCGGCGCCCGCCTGTCGAAGCCGAGGCTGACCTGGTCCGGCAGGTTGGCCACTCGAGAAGGCCACGGGGAGTGCTGGTCCCGGCAGGAGGGCATAGGCTCCTTATTGCGAACTATTCGCAACAAGATCCATCGTCAAGATCTGGGGAGCACATGTACAACCTGCCCGACCTGTCGTTCGACTACGGCGCGCTGGAGTCGGCCATGAGCGGCGAGATTCTGGAACTCCACCACTCGAAACACCACGCCGCGTACGTCAAGGGTGCCAATGACACCCTGGAACAACTCGCAGAGGCGAGGGACAAGAGTCAGTTCGGCGGACTCGTCGGCCTGGAGAAGACCCTGGCGTTCAACGTCTCCGGCCACGTGCTGCACTCGATCTTCTGGAACAACCTCTCGCCAGAGGGGGGCGACCGGCCCGACGGCGAGCTGGCGGCCGCGATCGACGAGCACTTCGGCTCCTTCGACAGCTTCAAGAAGCAACTGACCGTGGCCACCCAATCGGTGCAAGGTTCCGGGTGGGGTGTGCTGGCCTGGGAGCCGCTCGGGCGCCAACTGATCGTCACGCAAGTCTACGACCACCACGGGAACGTGGGCATCGGTTCGACCCCCCTCCTGGTGTTCGACGCCTGGGAGCACGCCTACTACCTGCAGTACAAGAACGTGCGGCCCGACTACGTCGAGAAACTGTGGGATCTGGTCAACTGGGCCGATGTCAGCCAGCGGCTAGCGGATGCGGGGGCCACGTCCGCGGGCTGATGCGGTGATGACCACCGAGTGCGTGCAGCGGGCGGCTGCCTTCGTGGCGGCCCGCTCCCGCGGCGACTTCGCGGCCGCCGACGAGTTGCTCGGACAGTTCGACAACGACGCGCAGCGCGTACTGGCCTTCGCCATGCTCGCGGAACTGTCCATGCGGCTGCTCGCGGACTACGACCAGTCCACCGTGGACGAGGTGGCCAGCAGACTGGCCGTGGCGATCGCCCAGAGTCGCGGCTAGCGGACGCGTGTCAGTGACCCGATCCGGCTACCACCCGCTCCTCCAGGTAGGCCCGCAGCATTGCCGTGAGTTCGCCCAGAAGGGCCGGGTCGCCGTAGTCATCGTCGGCGAAGGCTTCGTGGATGATCGCGTCCGCGGCGAAGAAGGCCGTGTGCGCGACCGTCTCCGGATCGTCCGGGGCGATCATTCCCAAAGCGATCAGCAGGGTCTGGACCTTCCCGACCATCCGCAGTTTGTGCTCGCGGGCCAACGTCAACTGGCCGCTTCCCTGCAGCATTGCGCGGGTCGCGCGGGTGCCTGCCTGGGTCCGGTAGAACCGGGCGAAGGCTGACACCACGGCTCCCACCGGGTCGGGCGGGCGGGTGCTCGACAGCTCGGCCACCAGGGTGTCCATCAGGGACTCGAGCCGGGCGTAGTAGGTCGCGGACAGGGCCGCGACGATCGCATCCCGGTCCGGCAGGTACTGGTAGAGGGCGCCCACGGAGATGTTCGCCTCCTCGGCGACCCGGGGCAGGGTGATGGCCCGGACTCCCTCACGTTCCAGTAGCGACTCGGCCGCGTCGAGGGCACGGTCGACCTTCTGCCGGGCCCGGGCCTGGGTGGGAACCCGGCGCAGAGCCGCGCGGGCCGGGTGTTCCTGATCGCTCACGAGACTCCTAAGCAAACTTGACTTTGGTTTGATACTACACGGATACTGGGTTCGTGGATGCCCGTGAACACGCTCGAACCGCCGTCGCGGACACCAGTAGGGAACTCGCTGCCCGGGGCTTGCTGGTGGGTACCGCCGGAAACGTCAGCCATCGGTTCGTGGGGCCCACGGGTGATGAGGTGGCCATCACGGCAACGGGCATCCGGCTGGCCGAGGCGAGTGCCGAACAGGTCAGCGTGGTGAATCTCGAGGGCCGATTGCTCGCCGGTGACCTCGTGCCGACCTCCGAGATGGAGCTTCACCTCGATGCCTTGCGTGAGCGTGGGGGTGCGGTTGTCCATACCCATTCCGCGATGGCAACCGCCCTGTCGCTAGTCATCGACGAACTGCCGTGCGTGCACTATCAGCAACTGCTACTGGGGGGTGCGATCCGGGTGGCGCCGTTCGAGGTATTCGGCAGCCAGGCACTGGCTGCCGCGGTACGTGCAGCGTTGGTGGGTAAGCAGGCGGCGATCCTGGCCAACCACGGCACTGTCGCGCTGGGTGCTGATCTGCAACAGGCCATGGACAACGCGGTCCTACTGGAGTGGGCCGCCGAACTGTACTGGCGGGCGGCGGCGATCGGGCGGCCTCGGGCGCTCACCGACGACCAGCAACGAGCCGTGATCGAGGCGGCCGTGGCCTCCCACTACGGCACTGCGAGAAAGGCGAAACCGTGAGTGTGAACCTGGCGGACCTCGGCGAGCCCTTCGCGACCGGGCGCAGTGCGCAGATATTCGACTGGCCCGAAGGCGGGCTCGTCCTGAAGTTGTTCGAGGCGGGTTATCCGGTGGAGCGGGCCGACCTGGAGCGCCGGTCGATCGAGGAGGCGCTGCGGATCGGGGTGGACACGGCGGCCTGCCACGGGCTGGTCGAGGTCGACGGCCGGCCGGGCCTGCTCCTGGAGCGGATCGCGGGCGAGTCGCTCACCACGCGAGCCGAACGCAATCCACTGCAGATCCGGAGTGGCGCCCGAGCCCTGGCCAGCACTCACGTTCAACTGCATGCAGCACCCACCTCGCAGTTCAGCGAGGTTCGCGAGGAATCCGTCGCGGCCCTGAACACCCCGCCGCTGAACTTCCTGAGTGATCGCCAGCGCGCTCAGGCGATCCGCAACATCGAGGCCTTGCCGGCCGGCGACCGGATACTGCACATGGACTTCCACACTGAGAACGTCTTCCGTGATGGCGACCGGTTGGTGGTCATCGACTGGCAGACCACGCTGCGCGGGGACCCGGCCGCGGACGTGGCCATGACCGTGCTGTTGATCCGCGATGCCGAACTGTGGCCCGGAACACCCGCATTGAAGCGACTGGTCATCCAGCAGATCCGGGGCATCGTGTTGTCGGCCTATCTGGCCGAGTACCGCCGATCGACAGGCATGACCGACGAGCGGATCCGGGCCTGGCGGCTACCGGTCGTGGTCCTGCGGATGAGCACGCTGGATGTCGCCAGTGAGCGGGACCGTCTGCGGCAGGAGGTCCTGTCGCTGCTGAAGGACCCACGATGACCGCTCCGTTCACCATCGGGAGGTTCGTCGAGGACGACGCGATGCCCGTGCGGGCCGTGGATCTGCTGGTCGTCGGCGGCGGGATCACGGGCGCGGCCGTGGCCTACGAGGCGGCTTCGCGTGGCCTGCGGGTTGCGCTGGTCGAGGCGCGTGACTACGGGGGTGCCACCTCCGCGGCGACCGGCAAACTCATCCACGGCGGGTTGCGGTACCTGAAACAGTTCGAGATCCGATTGGTCCGCGAGTCGTTGCGGGAGCGGCGGATTCTGGGCAACATCGCCCCGAACCTGATCGACGTCTACCCCATCGTGCTGCCCGACTCCGGGCCCGTCGTGCGACTGGGCCTGACGGCCTACGATCTGCTGTCGTTCGACCGCAATCGCGTGGACGACCCGGCCAAACGCATTCCCCGGCACCGCCGCCTGTCGGCGAACGAAGAGTTGTACCACGACTGCCTGATGATCTGCCCGGAACGCCTGACGCTCGCCTTCGTGCGGTCGGCCGCCGCCTGTGGGGCGCTGGTCTCGAACCACACCGAGGCCGAGGAGTTCCTCACGCGCGGCAACGCCGTCGTCGGCGCGCGGGTGTGCGACGTGCTGACAGGCGTCCGGCAGGAGATTCGGGCGAGGATGGTGGTCAATGCCACCGGACCATGGGTCTTCGACATGCTGGCCGGGTCAGCCGCTACGTGCGGGACCGCCGGGCCGGCTCCAGCCATCCGGTCCGAAGGCATCTACCTGATCACGCGGCAACTCACCGACCGGATGACCCTGCACGTCACCCCGACCGGTCACTTCAGTTGCGCCCCTTGGCGGGGCCACAGCATGATCGGGCCGACCGAGAAGGCCTACCGGGGGGAGGTCTCGCAGTGGCGGGTGACGCAGGAGAGCGTGACGCAGTTCCTCGCCGACATCAACGCCGCGGGTCTGCTGCCGGTGCGGCTGGGACTCGACGACGTGCTGCACGCCTACGGCGGTCTGCGGCCGCTGACCGAGGATGCCGGTGGCGACACATACCACGCCACCCGTGCCGCCGAGGTGATCGATCACGCCCACGCGGAACACGGCGGTTTGCAGGGTCTGGTCACGGCTGCGGGCGGCAAGTACACGACCAGTCGGGGTTTCGCGCACAAGGTGGTGCAACTGGTCGGGGCGAAGCTCGGCAGGCCGCTGGCGCCGAGCCGCACGGCAACAAGCCCTTTGCACGCCTGCGGAACCGGACCGATCGAGCAGTATGTGGCCGGCAGCGTGACGCGTAACCGGGACTTCCCAGTCGGCACCGTCAGGTACCTGGCCCGCCACCACGGCACCGAGCATGACGCCGTGCTCGACCTGGCCAGGGCGCATCCGGAACTGGCGCAGCAGTTGGATGCGGACGGCGAACTGCTGGCCCAGGCGCTGGTCGCGGCGCGTCACGAATCGGCCCGCCGCCTGTCGGATGTGCTGCTGCGCCGCACCGGTCTGGGCACGCTGGGTCTACCCGATGAGCGGGTCCTGCGAGCCGTCGCCGATGTGGTGGGCGATGAGTTGCACTGGGACGACGAGCGCCGGGCGGCGGAGTTGGAAGCGGTGGTGCGGGATCTGACCCTGCCGTGGCAGGCCGCTGCGACACACTGACCGGACTCCGGGGCCGGTGTGCTGCATCCGTGAACCGGAATCGGCTGGTCGCGCAGGCTCACGACTGCGCCGTTCGAGCCACCGGCTGGTCCTACCGCCGCTGAGATCCGAAGCCTCCATATCATGATCAACTCAGTGTCCGGTAACCGCCTCCCAACCCGCCGTCCGGCGAATTTTCACAAGGGCTATGGTGACAAGTATGACGCTGCTCGCCACGGCGGAGTTCGGGTTCCCTTTGTGGCTCCGCGCAACACATCTCATCAACTTCTTCCTGATCGTTCTGCTGATCCGCTCGGGCTGGCAGATCATCGCGACGCATCCCCGGTTCTACTGGCGCAACGACTGCGGACCGGGCACCGAGTGGATCAAATTCACCAAGCGGGTGGTGCCACCGGAGGAGGGCGCCTACACAGCCCACGACGACGAGTCGGAGCCGCCGAGCTGGCTGACCCTGCCCGGCGGGCGCAACCCGGGGCTGGGCCGCCATTGGCACGGCCTGATCACGGCCCTGTGGGTGTTGAACGGGCTGGTCTACGTGACCCTGTTGTTCGCGACCGGCAACTGGAGGCGGATCGTCCCGACGTCGGGGGACGTCTTCCCGCAGGCATGGGAGTCGCTGAAGATCTACGCGGGATTCGGGATTCCCGACATCGAACACTTCAACCCGTACGATCCTCTGCAGTCGCTGATGTACTTCGTGGTCGTCTTCGTGGCCGCACCGCTGATGATGCTCACCGGCCCCTGCATGTCGCCGGCCGTGATCGGCCAGTACCCGTGGTTGCCGAAACTGTTCGGCGGCCGTCAGGCGGCTCGCTCCATCCACTTCCTGGGGATGGCTTTCCTGACCTTCTTCATCGTGATGCACGTGTCCCTGGTGTTCCTCGTGCACCGGCCGCACAACGTCACGAACATGGTCTTCGGGGGATACGACCCGGCCCGCGTGGCGCAGGCGACCACCGTGATGCTGATCGTCATCCTGGTGTCGGTCGTGGCGTGGATCGCAATCAGTTACCTCAGTCTCGTCGACAAGCGCAGGACCCAGATCTTCCTCAACCACCTGACCGAACCGCTGCGAAAGCACACGATCAACAAGATGCAGTCGCGCACCCGCCGGCTCGGCACCTACAGCGAGAAGGACATCTCGCCGTACCACTGGACCAACGGCCGTTACCCCACCCCGCAGGAGTCCCCGGAGTGGACCCGGTTGGCGCAGGACGACTTCGCGGACTACGTGCTGGAGATCAAGGGGACCAACACGGTCATGGTTGCGTTCGAGCAGATCAAGGCGCTGCCGCAGCAGACCCAGATCTCCCTGCACGCCTGTATGCAGGGCTGGACCGGGATCGCCAAGTGGACCGGCCCGAAGGTGATGGACCTGATGGCGTTGTCCGGTCCGCCGCCCGCGGGTGCCAAGTACCTGCTGGTGACGTCCTTCGGCCTGGCGCAGCACATGCACGACCACCGGCCGCTGGAGCCGTTCTACTCGTGCATCCCGATCGACGCGTGCCGGGAGGACGAGTCCATCTTCGCCTGGGAGATGAACGACAAGCCGTTGCCCTACACCTTCGGTGCGCCGCTGCGGATCCGCATCGAGTCCTACGTCGGCTATAAGATGGTCAAGTACATCCGCAGCCTGGAGTGGGTCGACGACTACCGCAGGTACGGCGACGGGATGGGCGGCACGCGGGAGGACTCCGGGTACCAGCTCATCAACGCACGGATCTGAGCCGCTGCTGACCGGCCCGCGGTCAGCCGGAGAACAACTGGAACAGCTGAACACCGAGCGCAACGCCCACGAGGATCGCGATGAGTTGCAGGATCGCGAATGCCGCCTTCGTGGTGCTGGAGTTGCTCACTGATCCTCCAGAATCCGCTGTTTGGCTGCCGTGAATTCCTCGTCGGTCAATGCTCCGGCCTGATGTAGTGCGGCGAGTCTCTCCAGTGCCCCGGTGACGGAGTCCTGCTGCGACGCCGGAAGGGAGGACGGTGACACGCGGCGGGGGATGATCGCGGCCCGTACTTGGCTGGGACCGACTGGTTGTCCCGACGGTGCATCTGCCCACAGCAACCGCTTGGCGATGTCGCGGCTGAACAGTCCCAGCAGGGGGAAGGCGCCCATGATGACAAACATGACCCCGCAGATGATCCACCCCCAGACGAGCCCCGCGGACCCGTCCGGCGGGTTGAGGCCGTACTCCCAGAAGTTCCACCCGAGACTGAGGAACAGCGCCGACCATGCCAGCAGCGTCAGCCGGGGGCCGGGCAGTTTCGCGGAGGTCACCGCATACATCGCCAGCCCGATCAGTCCACCGATGATCCCCAGCGGAATCAGTGCAGCCGTGCCCTGCGGGCACTCCTGCGCGATGACGTACGGCCCGCCCGAGGCGCAGTAGCCGCCGACGTCCATCACGGCGCGCATGCCGAGAAAGACCAGGGTCAGCCCCGCGGAGGTGATGGCCAGCCCGACTGCCATGACCACGGCGCGGCGGATGGTCGTGGCGTCCATTGCCCAATCATGCCCGGGCGCAGGTCATTCGGGCGCAACCGCCGCCGCGAAATCATCGGCACCGAGAGTGCGCATCTGCTCCACGCTCACCTCGGTGACGTCACGCAACCGCCATGCGTGCTCACGGACGGCGGCCTCGAAGAGGTTGCGGACGGTGCGGGCATTGCCGAAGTCGGACTCGCCGGTCAAGCCCTCGAGCACTTGGCGAACCGGGACCTGGGCGTCCTCGGCCAGTTGGTAGTCGGCGTCGGCGCACATGCGTTGCAGGATGAGCAGCAGTTCATCGGGGGAGTAGTCCGCGAAGGCGACGGTTACGGGGAATCGCGATTCGAGCCCGGGGTTGCTGGAGATGAACTCGCGCATGTTGTCCGGGTAGCCGGCCACGATGACCACCAAGTCGTGCCGGTGGTCCTCCATCGCCTTGACGAGGGTGTCAACGGCCTCGACCCCGAAGTCGTTGCGCGTCAGCCCGTAGGCCTCGTCGACGAACAGGATGCCGCCGAGCGCTTTGTCGATCTGCTCCTGGGTCTTCAGCGCGGTCTGCCCCACGTAGCCGGCCACCAACCCGGATGCATCGGTCTCCACGAGTTGGCCGTTCCTCACGACGCCCAGTGCCGTGTAGATGCGGCCGACGATGCGCGCGACGGTGGTCTTGCCGGTGCCCGGGTTGCCGACGAACACGAGGTGCCGGCTGACGGTGGGGTTGCGCAGCCCCGCGGTCTCGCGCAACTGGGCGATCCGGATCAGCTGCACCTGCTGGTTGATCTCCCGCTTGGCCTCCTCGAGCCCGACGAG
Source organism: Actinomycetota bacterium (assembly GCA_035429705.1). Lineage (GTDB taxonomy): Bacteria > Actinomycetota > Actinomycetes > S36-B12 > UBA10799 > JADKAV01. The sequence continues at coordinate 22,537 of DAOMFH010000002.1, read as the reverse complement.
GCGTTCGAGGTCGTCGAGAGCCCTGCCGACGGCCGTCATGTCGGGGCGGAGGCTCTGTTCGGTGGGTTTGGGATCCGGCGCGGTGGGTTGGGGATCCGGCGCTGCGGGTTCCAGCCGGGTGTTGCTGATCGGTGCGGTGCGGGTGACGGTGGCCGCTATGGCACTGGCCGCGCGGCTGGCCCCGGCGTCGCCGGCGGCGAACTGCAGGCACGCCAAGCGGGTCACCTGGACCATGAACAGCGCGTACGTCTCCACCTGTTCGGTGTGGCCGGCGGCGATGAGGGCACGCAGAGTCGGCGGAGCGGTGCTTCGGAAGGCGCGGCCCTGCTCGGCGAGCGCGGTGACCTCCTCGCGCCTCCAGCCCAGGTACGCGGCCAGTCGCTCCAGGCCGGACGGTTCCCCGGCGGCGAGCAGTGCTGCACATGCCTGGAAGGCCTCGCGGGAGACTGCGGGCGGATCGTCGAACATCGGCGCCGAGGCGGCGATGTACTGCTTCAGGTCCACAGCGGCACCCTCCTCTCGCGTACATGATCGTAGAGGTTGAGCCTCTGGCGGGTGGCGGCGCGAGTTTGGCCTACGTCGGGGTGGTGACGGGCTCGATTGACGCGGATCTCGTCTGGTGAACCCGGCACCGGGGGTGCGGGTCGGTTGAACTGGAACCAGGTCGACGGGTCATGTGAATGGTGGTCCGCCGAGCCAGGACCTGGCACAGCAAAGACGCTATCCTCTTCATGTCATTGGTAGGTGGCCCTGCACCAGCACCCATGCGTGCGCCGCGGACTGCTCGCGGATTCTCACGCCCGGGTGTGTGTGGCGGGGCCCACGTAGGGATGGGTGGAGTTTCGTGGGGTGCTGCGCTGAGTGGTGCAAGCAGAGATGAACAGAATCCAACATCAGGACTTGCTTGCGCAGACCCACATAGAGCAGTACCTCACTGCCGTGGAGCAGGGGATGTCCGCTCTGATCCGCCCGCGCGAGCCTTTCGACGGGCTGGACAGGATCACAGCCCTCCTCGGGACGTTGTCCAACCGCCCGACGCTCGTCACCGACCTCGCTGCGGCGTCGCACGTCCTGGATGTGCCTGATCCGGGCGGCGCTGCTGATGGACCGATCCTCGGCTTCTTCACGTCCGGTTCCACGGGCAATCCCAAATGCGTCGTCTACGATCGGTCGACGGTCGAGCGCCATGCCGCCGCCATCGCCTCAGCACTCCGATTGAACCAGGACTGCCTGTACCTGGCCCTGCCGCCGGTTCGCTATGCGTATGGATTGAGCATTCTGCACAGTCACAACCTGGCCGGCGTAGCAGTCAAGTATCTGGATGCGGATTGGGGGCTGTCCGGTCTCGACACCGGGACCAAGGGTTCGGGGGAACCCCTGGCGATCTACATGCTGCCGCAGCACACCCCCTTGATCCTCTCGGCAGGTCTGGAGCCAGACAGTGTCGCGCGCCTGATCGTGGCCGGCGGCCGCTTGTCGGCGACGTCTGCGCAGAGCCTGCAGGGCGCATTCCCGGAAGCGCGGTTGGACAACATGTACGGCCAGGCCGAGATGGGTCCTCGGCTGTCCATGTGGAGCGGACCCCTCGCCGGATTCCGGGAGGGCAACATCGGCTTCCCGATTCCCGGTGTCGAACTCGAACTCGCCGGCGACCCTGGCGGCCCGCAGCCGCGAGAGCTTCTGGCACGCAGTGAGTACGCCATGCGGTGCATACTGCAGCCCCCTTACCGTGAGGTCACTGACGGGCCCACGGCCGCGGACTTCATCCATACCGGGGACCTGGGCACGAGACTCGACAGTGGGGAGATCATCCACCATGGGCGGGCGGACAGGTGGCTGAACGTCGCCGGAACGAGGGTCGACCTGCAAGCGATCGAGCGGCTCATCGACGCGCACTTCCACCCCCTGGTCGTCAAGGCAGCTGGTCAGCCTGCGAGGGTTACTGGCGACTCCATCGTTGTCGTTGAGATCGTGGAAGGGAGCCAGCCGGTGGGCAACCTCGGTGAAGTGCGCAGACTATTACATGAGGAGATCGGCGCTTTGGCGAGTATGGTACGCTTGCGCGTCGTTGACCAACTGAGCCTGGGGGAGAGTGGCAAATGACCGGCGGCGGCGTCAGCGACTGGATCGCTTCCGAAATCCATCGCCTGGGCAAGAAGGGGGCTCTTGTCCAACTCTCCGGAGGAGTCGACTCCTCCACCGTGCTCATGCTCTGCGCGCGCGCGCTGGGGCCCGAGAATGTGACTGCCCTCTATCTGCCCGACACGGCGACCAGCCCGGAGACTCACGCGTTCGTATTGAGCGCTGCTGATGCCGCGGGAGTGCAAGTTGTGGAGCGGTCCATCGCTGCCACGATCGAGTCGCAACAGCCATCGGTCGAGATCGACGAGTTGATCCGCAAGTACGCACCGGAGTACGACTCCGCCACTCATGCCTACGCCATCAACATCTCGCAGGGTCTGACGCGCCAACTCGGGGCTCTCGTGTATCAGGCTGTGATCGGCCCTCGCCGTGGTCAGCCTGAGCGGGTGCTGCGGCTTTCAGTGGACGACTTGCGCAGGCTCATCGCATACCAGAACCGGAAGCAGAGGACGCGGATGCTCTTCGCGTATGCTGAAGCCGAGGCCAGGAATCTGGCGGTGGTGGGAGCTTCTAACGGGGACGAGTTGGACTCTGGGTTTGTGGTGAAATACGGTGATGACGCGGCTGACATCTGCCCGATCGGAGGAATGTCGAAGTCGCAGGTCTACGAACTCGCCGAAGCCGTGGGGGTTCCGCGTGAGATCATCGCGCGTCCTCCCACAACTGACACGTACCAGCTTGCCCAGACCCAGAGTGACTACTACTACGCGCTGCCCGCTGCAGTCCTGACCGAATTGGCGGCAAGGGCGGAATCTGGTGAACTGGATGCGGCGGATCTGTCCGGGCTCGCGGCCCAGTGCCCTGGTTGGAGTGTGGACGCTCTGCGCCAGGTTGGAACCGGGCTCGCTGCCACGCTTCGGTACCAGCACACGCGGAGCCTACGGTTTCGCGGTTGACGTGCCGAAGCACGGGATAGGGCACACGCCCGAGTAGGAAGAGGACTTCAGCCTCTGTGGCCTGGAGGAGAGGGATGGCATGAAGGCTATGTGGAGTGATGTGGAGGACGAGCTCTTGGAGCGGGTCTTCTATGCGCACGAGGACACAGTCGTGCGGGACTCTGAGAATCTGGCGCAGGCCGGGATGCTCGATTCACTGTCGATTGTGGCGATTCTGGACATCTTGGTGGAGATGACTGGGAACGAGGACGCGATGATGCGGGCGGGGTCGTCGGACTTCCGCAGTCTGGCATCCATCCACGCCTTCTACCAAAGCCTCTGACGTGTGCGGGTTTGCCGGTGTGGTCGGGCACGCGGGCATCGCGAACCCGCAGGGCGTGGCAAATGCCCTGGCGAGACGAGGCCCTGACGAGACCGGCGCCTGGCAGGAGCCGGGCCTCTCCCTCGTCGCATCGCGACTGACCCACTGGGAGGAGGGAGCATCCACCCAGCCCTATGTCGGTCAGGGGGGCGCCGCAGCGGTCTTCAACGGCGAGATCTACAACCTGGACGAACTGCGCCAGTACCTTGACTGGCCCGACGGATCCGAGGTCGGCATCCTCGTCGCCGGACTCGCGCGCGAGGGTCCCCGTTTCCTGACCAGAATCGATGGTCAGTTCGCGGCACTGGTCAGGCCGACGACGGATGGGCCCGTTCTGGCTGTTCGTGATCGCTTCGGTATCTGCCCCCTCTACTACTGTGAGTTCGACGGGGGCGTGGCCGTTGCCTCTGGCATCGAGGCGCTGATGCAGGCGGTCGGCGGGCGATGGAACCTGTCTCTGCCGGGCCTCTCATCAATCCTTGAGGAATGGGCTCCCCAGGGCGACCTATCACCGTTCACCGGGATTCATCAGGTGGCACCGGGATGTGCGCTGACCATCGTCAACGACAGGATCGATTCCGGCGGACGCTGGGTGCCCTCCTGGACAGAGGGACGGTACGAACAGCCCGATGTCGCCAGTCTGGAATCGGCACTTCGCAAGTCCGTCGAGGTCCGGCTGAGGTCGACCGGCCGGGTGGCCTGCTTGCTCAGCGGCGGTATCGATTCGACTGTCGTCGGCGCACTGGCGGCGGAATTCGGTCAGCGACTCGGGCTGGGTCTCTTTCTTGACGGTGACGAAACGGTGCGAGCCAGACAACAGATGGTGGCCGAGGCCCTCGACATGGATCTCAGCCAACTGCGATTGACCCCTGACGTGGTCATGGACGTCTTCGTCGACTACGTCTCCACACGGCGAGTCCCCCTGGTACGTCTGGGTCCGATCGGGATGACGGCGCTGGCTCAGTTCGCCAGGAAGCAGGGAGTCCGAGGCGTCATCTCGGGTGAAGGTTCCGATGAACTCTTCTGTGGGTACGATTCGTATCGGGTGATCGCGGCGCGGGAAGGGCTATTCGGTCCGATTGACACCTTGGACTGGGGGCAGTTCGGCATACCGGAGATCGGTGCTGATCGCAGCAGCACCTGGATGCGTGCCTACTGGCGCGGGACCATCGGCCTGGCGGGCAAAACCGTCACCATGCGCGCCGCGTTGCTCAAGCCGGTCGCGGACCTGTTCCGGCAGCCGCTGAGGGACCAATTGCTGCGGGTTCCCGAACCGCCGGACGAGGGGGGCGACGTCGTGGCGGCGCTGGAGTCGCGCCGAGCCGCCGATCTACAGGGACTGCTGGGAGCCTACTTGCTGACGGTGCAGGGGGATCACGCATGGATGGAGGAGGGGGTCGAACTTCGTCCGCCCTATCTGGCGGCGCCGGTGGCGAGTTGGGCATTGGACCAGGACCCCAGCACTCTGATCGGGATTGACACGGGCAAACTGCCCGTGCGGCAACTGCTTGCGCGCCTGGCCGACAGGAATCCCAGACTCCGGGCACTGGATTTCGAGAAGGCCGCCTTCCGCGTGGATGCCAGTTTCCTGCTGCGGGATGATGACGCCTTCGGCGCACTGATTGACCTCATCTCGAGGTGTCCGGATGAGCTCATGGACGAGTCTGGCGTGCGCCGGAGGGCCGAACGCAGCAGGACCTCCGGGCGGTGTAGCGAGACGGAATCAATGGTCTACTTGTTTGCGGCCTCTCTGGGTATACTCTCGGCACTTGGAGCGGTGGACTCGACTGGGGCTCGCTGAGTTCGGTGTCTTCTGCGAGAGGCGACAAGCGACGAAGGATGTGACCGCGTGAAGAACCTGTTGTTCGTTGGCGCAGGTGGGCTAGGAAGGGAGTTGTTGCAGTGGGCCAAGGACGTCAATGAGGTGGAGGAGACCTGGCGCATCAAGGGGTTCCTGGATGACAACCCCAGCAAACTCGACGGCCTGGACTGCGACTACGGGGTTATCGGCAGTGTGCGTGACTGGATTCCAGCGGCCGATGAGGTCTTTGCGTGTGCGATTGCGGATTGCCGCACCAAGGAGCGAGTCGTAGCCTCATTGAAGGCCCGCGGTGCTGTGTTCGAAGCCATCATTCATCCGACCGCCACCATCGGCGACCTGAACAGTCTGGGGGAGGGGCTGATCGCCTTCCCGCAGTCCGTGATCACCGTCAACGCCGTCGTGGGCGATTTCGTGACGTTGCTGAACTCGCAGATCGGGCATGACGCATCTGTCGGGGACTACACGACGATTTCTTCCTACTGCGATATCACCGGCGGAGTGACGATAGGCAAACGCGTGTTCTTGGCCAGTCATGTCACTGTCGTGCCCGGCAAGAACGTGGGTGATGACGCGTACCTGGGTGCCGGCAGCGTCGCATTGACCGACGTGCAGGCGGGTACCAAGGTGCTGGGCAACCCGGCCAGAAGGATCGTCGCGATCGAATGACCAAGGCGCCGTCGACGCCTCGCGAACGTGAAGGCGGCCACCGGACCTCGTCGAGCGACCCGGCGCCGAAAGCCCACGTGGACGGAGTGGACCGTGGCGACCAGGGGTGTTCAGGTGGCCTTCGATGGCAAAGTCGAACACAGGCAACGACTGCAGAGTGCACGTCGACTGCCCGGCCGCCCTCGGCGATCGCCCCCCCAGCAGGTATTGCCGTGTCACAGCAGGTGCCTGCGACTGGCAATTCGGGTGACGGTTCACCCCGTCACCACTGCGTAGTGCGGATCGAATTGCTAGCCTTTGGGGGTGGCGAGCGGGGAGTCTGGGCGACCTGAAGAGATGGAGCACATCCCGTTCGCGCTGCCGGATGTGGGGGATGAGGAAGCAGAGGCGGTCGCTGGGGCCATCCGCTCCGGATGGGTGACCTCAGGGCCCCTGATGCGCGAATTCGAGCGTGAGTTCGTCGAGACCGTCGGCGGTGGGGCGGAGGCCATCGCCGTCAACTCGGGAACCGCGGGCCTGCATTTGGTGCTGGAGGCACTAGGTGTCGGCCCGGGCGACGAAGTCATCGTGCCCGACTGGACCTTCACCGCCACGGCTGAGGTGGTTCGCTATCTGGGTGCCAACCCGGTGATCGTGGACGTGGACCAGGTCAGCCTGAACATGGATCTCCAGGCCACGGCTGATGCCATCACACACCTCACCAAGGCGGTGATCCCGGTTCACTTCGCCGGGCTCGCCATGGATCTGGTCGCGCTGCGCGACGTGATCGCTGACCGCCCCATCGCAGTCCTGGAGGACGCAGCCCACGCGCTGCCAGCAGTGGGTACTGCCGGGTTCGTGGGTAGTGGGGCATACAGCGATGCTGCAGTATTCAGTTTCTACGCCACTAAGCCGGTCACGACCGGCGAGGGCGGCATGATCACCACCCGCAGTCCGGAGATCGCCGAGCGGAGCCGGCTCATGCGGTTGCATGGAATCGACCGCGATGCATTCCACCGGTACACGTCATCTCAGCCGGCATGGTCTTACGACGTCGTTGCGCCGGGATTCAAGTACAACATGCCGGACATGGCGGCAGCCATGGGCCGCGTTCAGTTGGCTCGGGCCTTCAGGATGCGTGAGCGCCGTCAACAGATCGCCGACTTCTACGCAGCGGAGCTCGCGGATCTGCCCGTGCAGTTGCCCCAGCGCGCGCAGGAACCGTGCCTGCATGCCTGGCACCTCTTCGTCATCCGTCTGCAGGCCGATGGCCGGTTGCATCGCGACGAATTCATCGCGGGTATGTGCGACAGGGGGGTCGGCACCAGCGTTCATTTCATTCCGCTGCACCAGCACACCTACTGGCGGGACTTCGTCGCCAGCCCGGAGGCTACCGTTCCGGTTGCCGTCGCCGAAGCCCCGCGGGCGGTCAGCCTGCCGATATCGAGCAAGTTGACCGACGCCCAGGTCGTGCGAGTCGTGGAGAGTGTGAGGGCTCTTCTCGGGTGACGGACTCCAAAGCCTCGGCGGCGGTTCGGCGCACCTTGGACGTGGTGGTGTCGGCTGTCGGCTTGGTTGTGCTCGCGCCGCCGATGGGTATCATCGCGGTCCTGGTTCGCAGAGAGAGCCGTGGTCCGGCCATCTTCCGGCAGCAGCGAATAGGACGTCACGGCAAACCCTTCATCATCTACAAGTTCCGGACCATGCGGACAGGTGGCAACGGACCTTCCGTCACTTCGTCCACGGATGTTCGGGTGACGCCCTTGGGCGCGCGGCTGCGATCCTCCAAGATCGACGAGTTGCCCCAGCTCTTCAATGTGTTGAAGGGAGACATGAGTCTTGTCGGTCCACGTCCCGAGTTACGGTGCTTCGTGGATCAGTGGGATCCGGATCTGCGTGAGTTGGTGCTGTCGATCCGCCCGGGAATCACTGACCCGATGACGCTTTCGCTGCGACGCGAGGAGAGTCTGCTGGCGTCGTCATCCGAGCCCGAGGACTACTACCGGCTCGTGTTGCTGCCCCAGAAGGTGAAGGCCTACGCCGGTTACGCCCAGACCAGGACTCTGACGGGCGACCTCATGGTTATCGTCCGGACACTGCGTGAAGTGGTGTTCGGCTAGTGAGGATTCTGCTGATCAACCAGTACGCCGGCGGCCCCAGCCTGGGTATGGAGTACCGTCCCCATTGGATGGCCAGACGCTGGCAGGAGCGCGGCCACGAGGTCCTGGTCGTCTGTGGTGACCGATCACATCTGCGCACAACCGCGAAAATCGACCGGGGCCGCAGACTGTACGAGGGTGTTCGGTTCCAGGTCCTCCCGACCACCCCCTACAAGGCCAACGGCCCGGCTCGCTTTGCCAACCTGCTGTCTTTCGGTGCCGTTCTGGGCTGGAGTCACCCACGGCTCGCGCGCTTCGAACCGGACGTTGTGATCGCATCCTCGACCCATCCGTTCGACGTTCGTCCTGCCTTGCGTTTGGCGCGCGCGACCGGTGCGAGATTCGTCTATGAGGTGCACGATCTGTGGCCGCTCACGCCGATCCTCCTGGGTGGCGTATCGCAGGAGCACCCCGCGATTCGCCTCATGCAGCGGGAGGAACGCTTCGCTTACCTGAATGCAGACCTGGTCGTATCGCTTCTCCCGAAGACCGAGGGGTATATGCGGTCGCGGGGGCTCGCCGAAGGTCGTTGGATCTGGATTCCGAACGGCGTGGAATTCAGCCCGCGGACTGCGACTCCGAGCCCGTCCGCGGCACTGCGGTCCGTCCAAGACGGGGTGGCGGAGTTGCGCAGGTCGTATCCCGTGGTGCTGGTCTACGCTGGCGCCCACGGAACGGCGAACGCCCTGGAGGATCTCCTGGACAGTGCCGGCTCGGCTGAACAGCTGGGGATCGCATTCGCTCTCGTGGGCTCGGGCCTGCTGAAGGAAGACCTGCAGGCTCGCTGCGCGGACTGTCCCAATGTCCGCTTCTTCGACCCGGTCCCTCGATCGGAGGTGACGCAGGCCCTTCGCCTGGCTGACTTCGCCTATGCGGGCGCTCGGCCATCGCCGCTGTACCGCTTCGGGGTCTCGTTCAACAAGATCTACGACTACCTCGCTGCCGGTCTGCCGTTGCTCGAGAACATAGGGGCCGCCAATTCCCCGGTCGCTGACGCGGCGTGTGGCCTGGCGGCGGACCCGAACGTCCCGGAGTCCCTGATCGAAGCGTTGCGCCAGATGGCGCAGTCCTCGGCGGAGGAGAGGGCGACCTGGGGGCAGAATGGGCGCACATATGTTGAGCAGCACATGCGGCAAGAGGTGCTTGCCGACCAGATGCTGGACGCCATGCGGGACGCAACACCGAGGTGCTGAGGGCGCCATCGAATCATTGATCATGAGCGCCCACCCAGGCAGGGGCCCCAGGCACCTGCAGTCGCAGCCAGGCCGGATGTCACCCGTTGGCGAGCGGATTCAGCAGGAACCCGCTCGCGCACGTCCTGTAGAATTCTGCTGATCTCGAGCGGCAGGGGGGTGTCACCATGTCAGTCTGGATCGCCCCGTCAGCCGACGTGGCCGACGACGCAGGAGTCGGCGATGGAACCTCGATCTGGCATCTCGCACAAGTGCGCGAGGGCGCGGCTCTCGGCGAGAACTGCATCGTCGGCCGCGGTGCGTACATCGGCAGCGGCGTGCAGATCGGCCGCAACGTCAAGATCCAGAACTACGCCTTGGTCTACGAACCTGCGCGTGTCGAGCAAGGCGCGTTCATCGGCCCGGCCGTAGTCTTCACCAATGACCACTTCCCGCGTTCGGTCAACCCGGACGGCTCCCTGAAGTCGGGCCATGACTGGGAGCCTGAAGGCGTCACCGTGTGCGAGGGTGCCTCGATCGGTGCCCGTTCCGTGTGCGTCGCTCCGGTCACGATCGGCCGCTGGGCGCTCGTGGCGGCGGGAGCGACCGTGATCCGCGACGTCCCGGATTACGCCCTGGTCGTGGGCGTTCCCGCTCGCCGGGTCGGCTGGGTCGGCCGTGCTGGTCTGCCGCTCGAGCAGACGGCCGGCGATCCCAGCATCTGGGTGTGCCCGGCGACGGGATCCCACTACCGACAGGTTCATGACAGCCAACTTGAGGAGTGCTGACGTGCAGATGATCCCAGCGGCCAGGCCACTGATCGGGGATGAGGAGAGGGTGGCGGTCGATGCCGTCCTCGCATCCGGTGGCCTTGCACAAGGCCCGCAGGTGGCGGCCTTCGAGCAGGAGTTCGCAGGCATCGTCGACGACCGGCAGTGCGTCGCGGTCAACTCCGGAACCTCCGCGCTGCACATGGCCCTGATCGCGCTGGGTATCGGCCCAGGCGACGAGGTGATCGTCCCCTCCTTCACGTTCGCGGCGACTGCCAACGCCGTGGCACTGACGGGGGCGCTCCCGGTCTTCGTCGACATCGAGGCGGACTCTTTCTGCATCTCCCCGGAAGCCATCGAGGCCGCGATCACCCCCCGGAGTACGGCCATCATGCCGGTACACCTCTACGGCCATCCAGCCGCGATGGACAGGATTGCGCGGATCGCGGAGGCCCACGATCTCCTCGTCGTAGAGGACGCCGCCCAGGCCCACGCCGCGTCGCTGCACGGAACCCCGGTCGGCGCACTCGGCGATGCCGGGTGTTTCAGTTTCTACCCGACGAAGAACATGACGTCCGGAGAGGGAGGGATGGTCTCCGCTGCGGCTCCGGACACCGCCCGCATGGTTCGCCTGCTGCGCAACCAGGGCATGGAGGTTCGATACCGCAACGAGGTGGTCGGTTTCAACACCCGAATGACTGACATCCACGCCGCGATAGGACGAGTCCAACTGGGCAAACTGCCCGGCTGGACGGCCCAGCGCCAGGCGAATGCCGCATTCCTGACGGCCAACCTCGTCGGTGTCGTCACTCCCAGCGTCGCCGAGGGGGCGGTGCACGTCTACCACCAGTACACGGTCAGGGTCCCCGGACATGACCGGGACGCGTTCGTGGCGGCTTTGGCGGAACTCGGCGTCGGCTCGGGCGTCTACTACCCGACCCCTGTGCACGCGCTGCCGTCGTTCGGGCTCACCCTGGACCTTCCTGAGACGGCGAGGGCAGCCCGGGAAGTGATCTCGCTTCCCGTCCACCCGGCCTTGAGCGAGGCGGACCTCGACACCATCGTCGAGGCCGTGAACGACGTGGCGAAGGCCGGTGCGTGATGACGGTCCTTCGCGCTGGACTCCTTGGCCTGGGCATGATGGGCCGCAACCATGCCCGAGTCCTGGCCTCGCTAGACGGGGTCGAACTGGTGGGTATCGCCGATCCAACGGGCGGGGTCGCGGGCGCCGCCCCTCATGGGGTCCCGCTGGTCGACGACCTCGACGAGTTGCTTGCTCTGGGGATCGACTACGCAGTGGTCTCCACCCCGACTAGGTTCCACCGCGACGCCGCGCTCATCCTGGCGCCCGCCGGGGTGCACTGCCTGATCGAGAAGCCGTTGACCACGGACGTCGAATCGGCTCGCGAGGTCGCCGAGGCATTCTCGGCTGCCGGCCTGGTCGGCGCGGTGGGCCACATCGAACGCTACAACCCCGCCCTTCAGCAAGCCCGTCGACGGATCGCCGATGGTGACCTTGGTGAGATCTATCAGATCACCACCCGCCGGCAGGGACCGTTCCCCGGCCGGATCGCAGACGTCGGGGTGGTTCTGGACCTGGCCACGCACGACATAGACCTGACCGCCTGGGTCGCTCAGCAGCCTTACCACTCGGTTGCGGCACGCACCGCCTTCCGTTCGGGCCGGCCGCACGAGGACCTGGTCGCGATCACCGGGCGACTGGCCGACGGCACTGTGACCAATCACCTGGTCAACTGGCTGTCTCCGATGAAGGAGCGTGTGACGGTCATCACCGGAGAGGAGGGGGCGTTCGTCGCCGACACTCTGAGCGCCGACCTCACCTTCTACGAGAACGGGGTCATCCCGACGGAGTGGGGCGACGTGGCCCGCTTCCGCGGGGTCACCGAGGGGAACATGACCCGATTCGCCTACCCCAAGCCCGAGCCGCTGCGGGTGGAGCACGAGAACTTCCGCGACGCGGTCCTGGGAAGGGGGGCGGACATCGTGACCCTCCAGCAGGCTGCCGCTACGGTCGCGGTCGCGAACGCCGTCGCCGAGTCCGCAGCCACTGACCAGGTGGTCCGAATCGAGGGGTTCGGGGTGAAGGCGCCGTGAGGATCTGTGTCGTCGCACTCGGGAAAATCGGACTGCCACTGGCCGTTCAGTTCGCGTCGAAAGGGCACCAGGTCATCGGCGCGGATGTCAACGCTGACACCGTCCGACTCGTGAACGAGGGGATCGAGCCGTTTCCCGGCGAAGCGCACCTGGCCGAGGCGCTGCAGGACGTTGTCTCTCGCGGTCTGCTCACAGCCACCACCGACACCACTGCGGCCGTTGCTCGGTCTGAAGCGATCGTGGTAGTCGTGCCCCTGTTCGTCGACGAAGCGGGGCGCCCGGACTTCCAGTGGATGGACGCGGCCACTCAGGCGATCGGTCAGGGCCTGCAACCCGGATCCCTGGTCTCCTACGAGACAACCCTCCCCGTCGGAACGACGCGCAACCGCTACGCGCCGATGATCGCTGAGGGCTCGGGGCTGGCCGCTGGAGAGGGGTTCCACCTCGTGTTCTCCCCGGAACGGGTCCTGACGGGGCGAGTCTTCGCGGACCTGCGCAGGTATCCCAAGCTCGTAGGTGGTGTTGACGCCGGGTCCGAGGCGCGAGGGATCGCTTTCTACGAGTCGGTCCTGGACTTCGACGAGCGCGAAGACCTGGCGAGAGCGAACGGCGTTTGGGCGATGGGGTCGGCTGAGGCCGCGGAGATGGCCAAGTTGGCCGAGACCACGTACCGCGATGTCAACATCGGCCTGGCCAATCAGTTCGCGCGCTTCGCCGACAGGAACGGCATCGACGTGTACGCGGTGATCGAGGCCTGCAACTCCCAGCCGTACAGCCACATCCACCGGCCGGGGATCGCCGTGGGCGGCCACTGCATCCCGGTGTACCCGAGGCTCTACCTGCACAACCATCCCGAGGCCACCGTCGTCGCCGCCGCACGGGAGGCTAATGCGGGAATGCCGGAGTACGCGGTGGATCGCCTGGTCGAGTCCTACGGGGATCTGAGCGGCGCGAAGGTCGCTGTGCTGGGCGCGTCCTACCGGGGCGGTGTGAAGGAGACCGCCTTCTCCGGGGTGTTCCCGGTTGTGGCCGCCCTGAGAGAGGCCGGGGCGGATGTCGTGGTTCACGACCCGATGTTCGCGGATGAGGAGCTTACGGCGTTCGGCTGGGAGCCCTACCATCTGGGCGAACACGTCGATGCCGCCATCTTGCAGGCTGACCATCCTGAGTACCGTAGCCTCACCGCGGCGGATCTTCCCGGAGCCCGGGTGTTCCTCGATGGACGCCGGATCCAGTCGGGTATTCCAGGCGCGATCACCATCGGGAACGGATGTGGGCCTGGTGACTAGCGGGGTCCGGGTCCGCCCATCGGCCAGGAGCCGCAGGACACCCAGGAGCACCCCGGATCGGCCCATCAAGTTGTGGCCGAGTCTCGCGCTCCTGCCGATCATCGTCGTCGGAACGGTGAAGGCCACTGGGTTCGACTCGCTGGGCGGTGTGGATACGACGATCCTCAGCGTCGTCCTTGTCCTGATGGCCAGTGTGACGACCTTCCTGAGGCATCCACGCTATCCGGTCCAGCAGATGCTTCCCTTCCTGTTGTTCGCGATGGTCGTGCTGTTGGGAATAGCCCTGAGTGAGCCGGGGGAGTATCAGTCTCTCAAGTCGCGGGACTTCTTCTTCCTGACCGGCGTGGTCGTCTGGTGTATCCCCGTCATCCTGCGGGACGTCCGGGATCTGCGTGGCCTGTTCGTGGCGTGGTTCGTGGGAGGGGCCTTCGTAGCGGCGCTTGTGCCCATCGTGGGGGGAGCCAAGGATCTCTACGGCCGAGCGGGCATCGGTGAAGCGACGCTCGGCCCTGCCTACCTGGCAGCCGTGGCGGTGGTGGTCGGGGGGGCCGCACTGGGCGAGAAGCTCCTTCCCCCGGTCTTGGTACTGCCCGGGGTGGCGGTGAGCGGCGTGGTGTTGTTCATGATCGGCTCTCGCGGGCCGCTGATCGGGGCGACCCTCGGTTTCCTGACCTGGATACTCCTGCGGGGCGTCCTGAACCCGAGGTCGCTGGCGGTCCTGGGCCTGATGGCGGGAGTCGTACTGATCGGGCTGCGAGAGGCCTCCGAAGCGGCCCTCTCCCACCTCGTCCTAGAGGATCCGGCGCGGGAGGAGTTGTGGGCCACAGCGGGCCGGGCCTTCCTCGAGAATCCCGTCTTCGGTCTGGGATGGGGTGGCTACGCCGCGGTCAACTGGATCGACGAGTACCCTCACAACCTGTTCATGGAAACCGCGGCAGAACTGGGTATGGTCGGGCTGATCTGCTTGCTGGTTCTGCTGGCGATGGCGGCTAGGGGCGTGTGGCGAACACGGTCAGCGCCGGAGGCTCGCATAGTGGCTGCTGTCGCCGTCGTCATGTTCATGGGACAGCAGTTCAGTTCCGACCTGACCTACCGCGTGTTCTGGATCGCACTGATCCCCTGCCTGCTGCTGCCGGCGATCGAATGGAGACAGGACACCCGACCAACTACGGAGTCGACGGCCCGGAGTGGTCGAACCGCGACTCGGCCGCAGGGCGCGGCCTTCCAGCAGCCGGACGGGCCGCTGCCCAGAGGCACCCGAGCCATGCGAGCAGGTAGACCCCGGTTGTGGCGATCGCCAGGTTCGCGATGACCGTGGCGAGGCTGACTCCCGCCTGGGCGCCAGTCCAGATGACCGCGGCGGTGGTGCCGAGCCGGATCATGTTCCATGAGAACTGCATGATCCCGCGCTGACGCACCGTCCACACGTGCTGGACCGGCGACCCGAAGATCGCCGCACCCGCCATGACCCCCGCATACTGGGCGAGTTCGGCGGTTCCCGACCAGTCGTCGCCAAGGAGCCACGGCAAGACGAGGGGTGAGAACACCCACAGGGCTGAGGTCACGGCGATAGCCATGAGCAACAGGGCCGTGGACCACCGGAAGAAGACCCTAAGGGAGGCCGCGTTGGAAGGCGCCCGGGCGAACTCGCCGAGGAACACCTGGCCGGCGGACTGGCTGAGAATCGCTCCTGGGACTCCCGAGACCCTCACCGCCATGGCATACAGGCCAGCCGGCCCGAACCCGAACAGGGACGGCAGCATCAGTGCTGCGAGGTTGGCCCCGAGGACCTCGACGAGACTCGCCGGAGCGAAGATCACAGGGAAGCGCCAGTATTCCCGGAGCAGACCCAGCGTCCTCGACCGCCCAGGGATCTGGTGCAGGCGCACGTCACAGGAGCGAACGAGTCGCGCGATTCCCAGTGACCTGCCGATCAACCCGCCGACGAAGAGCCCGCGGCCGAAGCCGACGGCCCCCAGTGCCACCTGACCCACCAGAGTCCCCACCATCTGGATCACCGGAATCCGGCCGAGCAGGCCGTACGAGCGGAGGCGAATGGCCAGTTGGCTGGCCGCCGTGAACAGACTCACCACCACCACGAAGGCGCCCACCAGCAGGTAGTCCACGAGGTCGAGGCCTCCTCCGTCCCAGACCCCGGCAAGAAGAAGGAGGGAAGCCAGCAGTCCGGTGACGGGAAGCACGACCAGCGGGGCGAGGGACGCGAGCCAGAACAGTCCCCGACTGTCCTCAGCAGCCGTAGGAATAGGAACCGCGAGGTCCAGTCGCAAGCCCGCGAATGAGGTGAGGACCGCGCCTATGCCCAGGAGTACCGCGTAGTGTGCGGTCTCTGAAGGCGTGTAGAGGCGTGACAAGAGAGGCAGTGCGGCGAAGGCGAAGAGTTGGGCCAGGGCGGAGCCCGTGAGGATGCCGAGGAATCCCTTCAGCACGCGCCGGGGGCGATGCTCCGACATTGCCGCGCCGGTCATGGAGTCCGCGGGCCTAACGGTATGCGGTGACGGTCTTGCCGGTGATCCGGCCGATCCCCGACTGTGCCCACTTCAGCCGCGCGTACTGCCTGTCCCAGTTGTCGAAGTCGGTGTAGTGGTGGATCGGGCGATTCATCAGGTCCCGGAGCTCGTCATCGCTGATCCGCAGTTTGCGGCAGATGTACTGGCGGTCCCGCCTGAGTTCCTCCTCGTCATAGAGTGGCTCCTGCAGCAACTCTATGGCCTTGTCGCGAGTGATCGCACCTGACGCAACGAGGCTTGACAGGTGCGGCCGACGCTTGTCGTAGCCGAACTTGGTGGGCAGATAGTAGTTCTGGAAGAACTTGGTGAACAGGGATTCGCCGTGCTTGCGTGGGTACGCCCGCCACCCGATCTCCTCCAACTCCGAGACTGCCTGATCCTTGGAGTAGGGCATCAGGTTCAGTGGCCGCAGAGGAGTCATCCGCTTGACGATCGGATACCAGAAGTAGTACTGGCTGAAGCTGATGAGTGGGTAGTCGGTCAGCGGCCGAGTCCCGTATGTGCGGTGTATGGCCTTGAGGTTGCGTGCGTCCATCGCCGCTGCGTGCCACGCCATGGGGAAGATGCCCTCGGTGGCAACATTGCCGCCGTTCAGGACGTAGCGCACCTTGTTGTCGGTTGCGAAGTGGTACAGCCCGGCGAAGAAGGCGTGGTCCTGCGGGACGTCCTGGTTGGCGACCGCGGCGCGCAAGTACGACAGCTGCAACTCCCGCATGTCCTCCCAGTTGACCACGTGGGTGTGCAACTCGTACCCACAGTGCTTGACGATGCGTTCGATGTTCTGCACGGCCATCTCGCTGTTCCAGCCGGCGTCCACGTGGACGACCAGTGGGCGAATCCCCCACTCGTAGGCCTTGAGGGCGAGATAGGAACTGTCAATGCCGCCGCTGATCCCCAGGACGCAGTCGTACTCCTTGCCGCGGCCCTCCTGCTTCACCGACTCGATCATCCGCTCGAGACGACGGGCTCCTTCGTCGTCGGGGAACCACACCGTTCCGCGGAGGTTCTCGACCTCCCTGCAGTGGTTGCATCGGCCGTCAGCGTCGAACTCGATGTCGGGATCGGATGTGTCCATCACGCAGAACGTGCAAATCTGATAGTCACGCTCGGTCATTCGACGGCCCCTAGTAACGCCGACAACTCATCGTAGCCAGGATACGTGATCAGCACCGCGCGGCGAGGCCCGTGGTACACGAAGAACGCCCCCGCACCGACGGCATCCGCGCCTGCCCGAACACCCGCCAGGATGTGATCCAGGGAGCCAACGCCCCCCACCGCCACGAGAGGCACCGTGGTGACTTGAGCCGCTTGCGCAATCAGGTCCTTGTCCATGCCGGACATCGTCCCGTCCAGATCCACGGCGTTCAGGATGATCTCCCCAGCACCAGCGGTCGTTGCCCTTCGCAGGTATCCGAGCCAGTCCGCATTCCCGTGCATGGGAGTGCCTGGACAGTGGATGCTCACGCGGCCGAACCGAGCGCGCTTCACATCGATCGAGACTGTCACTGAGGACGATCCGGCGAAGTCGGCGATCTGCGTCACCAGTGCGAGATTCGATGCGGCGGCAGAGCGCAGAACCACCTTCTCGACCCCGTAGCCGAACAGGCGCTTGGCGTCCTCGAGCGTTCGGATACCCCCGCCGTAAGCAAGCGGCATGAAGCACTCCGACGCGACATCCTGGACGAGGTCGAAACTGGGCCCGTGGTTGCCGGGGGTGGCGCTGATGTCGAGGAGCGCGAGCTCGTCGACCTCTTTCTCATTGAATATCCGGATCGCGTTGATGGGGTCGCCGACGTACTTCGGGTTCTCGAACTTGGTGGTCTTGACCAGGCCGTGATCCTTGACGAGCAGCACGGGGATCACCCGGTGTCTCAGCAAGGCAGTTCCGCCCAGCGCGAGAGAAGTGACATCCCGAAGCGGTGGCTCTTCTCGGGGTGGAACTGGACGCCGCGGGTGTTCCCGCTTCGGTAGGCGGATGTGAAGTCGGTGTTGTAGCGCGTGCGTCCGATCTCCACCGAAGCATCGTCGCACACAGCCCGGAATGAGTGCGTGAAGTAGTAGCGCCACTCCGGCAGTTCAGGATCGAAGATCGGGTCCGCGTTGACGGGTTGCACCAGGTTCCAGCCCATGTGCGGCACACGCAACGGGGCCACGTTGAAGCGCTCGAAGTGGGCCGGGACCCTTTGGAGGCCATCCAGTTCACCCTCCTCGCTGGAGGTGCCGAGGAGCTGCATCCCCAGACAGATGCCCAGGACATGGGTGGACTCGGGTAGGGAACGCAGGTGGTCGTACCAACCGGTCTCGGACAGTCGGCGAACCCCTTCGTCGTACGCCCCCACCCCCGGGAGGATGTATCGATCGGTTTCGGTGAGCCCGTCTGGCAAACCGCGGCAATCGGCCGCATAGCCGAGCCGGTCGAGCATGTTCCGCACGGACGCCACGTTCCCGAGTCCCACGTCCACGATGGCGATCACCGTGTCAGTCTAGTGCCCCATCACCCGTTGGCTGATCCATCGGGGCCGCGGCGATCAGTCGTGGCGACTGAACGTCCCCCGGCGTGCACGACCCGCGGCCTGCGTCCGGTCGACGCGGGCTACGAATACCGAAGTGGCATGAGGGTCAGCTGTGCCCTACTCGGATCTTGCTCCGCAGCCATCGGAACTCCAGTGCTTGGCGCTGGCGGGCGGTGAGCACCGTGAGTCCGCGTTGCTCGACCATGTGGTCGAGCAACGTTGCCACTGGGACGAACCAGCCATTGCGGGCCGCCAGACGCTCCATGAGCCGGCGGAAGCGCGGCTCGATCTCACCATCTCGGCTGAAACCCGAGGCGAGGTGGGTGTACATGATGCAAACCCCGCCGTTTGCCTCCAGACGATCCTGGCCGGCTTCCTCGAGAAGTGCGGTGAACTGATCGACGTCGGTGCCCTCCGAGGAGGCAAACCACGCGTTGACATACGGTCGCTTCGGGTCGTAGTAGGGCATCACCGGGCAGGCCGCCAGGGTGTCGATCTCGGAGTATGTGAAGTTGCGAACGTAGCGGATCCGTTCCTTGCACAAGTCCCCCCAGAACAGCGGATCCCCCTTGTGGTGCCCTCTGAAGACGCGACGCCTCTTGAAGCGCGTCATGGCGTTGTAGGCCAGTTTCGGTACCCCCCCGATGCGGTCCTCACCCCAGTAGATCGACTCGAGTTGTCCTACATGGTTCGCGAAGGTCGCCGGGTCATGGCCGTAGATGTCGCGGAAGCGGTCGAGCGACCGACGGACCATCTCCCGGTCAGATGTAGTGGGCGTCGCCCCGTGTGACGCGATCTCGAAGCCGGCGGCTTGGACCTGCAGGGTCCAGTCGCGGTATGCCGGGTCGTCACCTGTCGCGCCGCCGCCCCGTGCGGGGACGCTGTCACCGCTCATTGCCCAGACCGATTTCGTGGTGCGAAGGCCTATGTCGCGCAGGAAGTCGTACACCGGTCGAACGTTCTCGAGGGTGGCGTTGTCCGTGTCATCGAAGATGCTGAAAGCAAAAGACTTGCCGTCCGGCCATTCGATCCGCTCGTTCCCGCTCATTCATCGCTCCTGCCTGGTAGTGCCCGTTGCGGGGCAATGGATGGCGGCTGCGCGGACAACAGGATAGCGGGCGTGCCGGTGGTCGCACCACGGAAGCGCGCCGCGCCTTTGCTGTGGCGGAGGTTGGATCGATGTGGCCGGGCGGGTGTTGTCGATGGGGTGCCCAGGGGTCCTGATCCCGCGAGTGCGCGTACCTCTGGCCGTCACTGAGCGTAGTCGGCAGGCCAAGTCGCACTGCGGATTGCAGGCCGAACTCACGGCGAGGCGAGAAGCCGGCCGCTGAGGAGTCACCGCCTCGCGTGCCCGTGCTCGCTGATCACACGCTCGAGTGGCGGAGCGAGTTGCCTGGCGAGTGCCCGATAGTCATAACGTTCCTGGGCCAGCGCGGTATTGCCACGAGCCATGCGGATTCTTTCGCTGGGGTCCATCCGGGCTGCATCGACTATGGCGGAACTCAACGCTTCCACGGACGGAGAGCACAGGCTGATTCCCGGGGCGGCCGCGATGGGGTTCTCCGTCACGTCCGAGCCCATCACGATCCATCGCCCGCTGGCCAAGTAGTCGAACAACTTGTTCATGCTTATCCCATACTTGTACAGCCCCGGCAGCTGTCGGACTGTCAGCACGAGGGCGTTTCCCCACGCCATGGCCATCGGGACCTGATGGGAGGGCACCGGCTCAGGAAAGGCGATGACAGGGGCGAGTTGTGGATCGGAGGCGACCCGAGCGATGAGCGGGTCCCGCTGCGGGCCGGCTCCGAACACTTGTAGGCGCACTGGGTCAGCCAGCACCTCATTGGCTTGCTTGACCGAATCGATGATCGAGCCGACGTCGTTCGCGGCGCCTATGGCCCCGAAGTACTGAAGCCTGAGACCGGATTCCGGGGGTGGGGGAGTGCCCGTGTATTGGTCGCAGTTGACGCCGTTCGATATCCACACGAACCTGTCCGACGGGATGCCATGGCGTTCAGCCATGTACCGCCCGACGCCGGACAGCGGGCTGACTATGAGTGCAGCGGACCTCGCCAGACTCGACTCCATCGCGAGCATTGCCCTCGCGACGGTGGAGTTCCGCCGCAATGCCCCCATCGCGATGAGGGTCTCGGGCCACAGGTCGCGGACCTCCAGGATGAACGGCACCCCGTGACGTTCTGCGAGGTGCCGGCCACCCCAAGCCGCACCCAGATGCACGGTCGAACCGAGCACCACGTCGGGCTTTGGCAGGTGTCTGGTGGCGGTCGGCATCTGAAGCCACGCGGAGAACCCCGCCCAGCTTCGAACCCGTTCCACCCCACGCACCGTCGAGGGTGGGCCGGGCATAGTCGTAACCTCGAGGCCGTCGACGACCTGGACCTGGGGATCCCACGGACGGCGTGGAGGGCGAGTCGGACCGGACCGGATGATTCGAACGTCGCATCCTAGATCCTGCAGGCCCCGACCCAGCCAGTAGTGCCGCGTGCCGCCCGGCTCGCTCGGCAGTGCCGCATAGTGGTTGATCATCCACAGGACCTGGCCCATCGCCCGACCTCCTCATCCGCACTCCGAAGCGTAGTCCCGGCTGCCTGGAGATTCGTAGGCGAAGGATGTTCCGTGGCCCGACCTGCCCGGCCTCATCGCGCTCGAGAGCTGGCCCAGGGCCTTGAGGTGGCCCGGTTGGTGAGGCGCACACTCTCCGCACATGGTGTGTGGCTGTTAGCCGCTTGCGCAGACCGGTGATGCGCGACGCGACGACGTCCGTTCTTGGCCCTACACTAGGGCTGTTGATCGATAGCGGGTGAGTGGGGAGAACCGTGACTGGAGGTAGGGCCATCGCGCTGTCGCAGGCGCATGTGACCGACCTTGAGGTGCAGGCGCTTACGCGGGCGATCACATCCGGTTGGGTGGCCCCGGTGGGTCCGGACCTCGATGGGTTCGAGGCAGACATATGCGCGTTCACAGGGGTCGCCCATGCTCTCGCGCTGTCCTCGGGAACTGCGGCAATCCATCTGGCCCTCATGGCACTCGGCGTGCTCACGGGTGATGAGGTCATCGTCCCGACGCTGACCTTCGCGGCCACGGCCTTCGCCGTCACCTACCCGGGGGCAACCCCGGTGTTCGTTGACGTGGAGGAGGAGTCCTGGGGCATGGATCCGGCCCTGCTCGAGCACGTCTTGGCGGAGCGCTACAGTCAGGGCCGGCGTGTCGCCGCGGTCATCCCTGTCGACCTCTTTGGGCGTCCCGCGGACTACGACCGCATCCTGCCGATCGCAGCGAAGTACGACGTCCCGGTCCTCATCGATGCCGCCGAGGCACTGGGAGCCGAACACCGAGGGCGCGCAGTCGGTACGATTGGGCACGCCGGGGTCTACTCCTTCAACGGGAACAAGATCATGACGACTTCGGGCGGTGGGATGGTCGTCTCGGATGACGAGCAGTTGGTGGAGAAGGCCCGGTTCTGGTCAGCCCAGTCGCGAGAGCCGTTCTGCTGGTACGAGCACGAGGAGATCGGTTACAACTACCGTCTGAGCAACATCCTTGCGGCACTAGGCAGGGCCCAGTTGACGAGGTTGCCCGAAATGATGGCCCGCCGGCGAGAGATTCGCGAGATGTACACCGAGATGCTGGCGGACCTTGAGGGCGTGGTGGTGACCCCGGATCCACCGTGGGGGGTCGGGAACTCCTGGCTGACCACGGTGACTTTCGATCGGGAAATGCGACCGGGCGCTGCCAGTCGTGTGCGCGAGGCCTTGATCGCTCAGCGCATTGAGGCGCGACCGATCTGGAAGCCAATGCACCAGCAACCCGTGTTTCGCGGCAACGAGGTGCACCTTACCGGTGTCGCCGACCGGATTTTCGCGGAGGGTCTGTGCCTGCCCAGCGGCGCAGGGCTCAGTGACGCCGACATCGAGCGAGTCGTAGCGGGCCTCAGGGCGGAACTGGGGTGATGAATCAGCCACTGAACTCGAGGCAGGTTGGAGTGTCGCGAGAAGTCGGCTCAGCGTCATCGAGGTGAGTGACTGCGCGGTGCAAGGGGACCGTGTGAAGGCCCGCTGGCCGGCTGTTGCTGGATTGTGGGCCGGGGGGTCAGTTCAGGTAGAA
>DAOMFH010000001.1:0-39559 GCA_035429705.1 Actinomycetota bacterium | reverse complement strand
TGGCTGATCGCCGCTGGCGCTCCGCCGGCTCTGCTGGATCCCACGTGCGAGGACGTGCGAGCCCGATTGGACGACCTGCCGGATCTGATGGGTCCACCGGCCCGGTTCGCCGACACCCTCCTCGGACTGCTGCCCCCACCACTGTTGCGTACCGCGACACGGTTGCCGGGCGTGTCCGAGTTCGCCCGGATCGTGGAGTCGCTCACGGCGGTCAGCTACCTCGATGCGGTTGGCAAGCAGGTGGTGGTCCCCGCCCAGCGCCAGCCAGGGGCCGGCTCGCCGGCCGCAGTGGAGTCGCCCGCGTGAGACGCGTGCAGGCGCTGGTCGTCGGCTCCGGCGCCGGGGGTGCGACCACAGCGGCGACTCTGGCGGCCGCCGGTGTGCAGACGCTGGTGCTGGAGGAGGGCCCTGCCGTGCCGGCCGGCGAGCTGACACAGTTCAGCCAGGACCAGATGCGCGGGCAGTACCGCCACCGCGGTCAGTTGCTGGCCCTGGGCGCGCCGCCGATCACCTACGCGGAGGGCCGCTGTCTGGGCGGATCGACCGAGATCAACTCCGGGCTGTACCACCGGCCGAGCCCCGAACTGCTGGCCGGCTGGACCAGTGGGTGGGGGATCGAGGACCTGACCCCGGCAGTGATCGACCCCATTTGCGCGGCCGTCGAACACAACCTGCACGTGAGCGGCTTCCCCGTGGATTTGCCCCCGGCTTCGGCGTTCCTGGCTCGTGGCGCCGACCAACTGGGATGGCGGTGCCTGGAGGCGCCTCGCTGGTTCGACCATCGGACCGGGCAGCGCCAGTCAATGTCAGTCAGCTACCTGCGCTTCGCCCGCGATCATGGCGCGACCGTCGAAAGCGGCGTGTGGGTGCGCCGGCTGCTGGTGGAGGCGGGCCGCACCCGCGCCGCGGAGGTCGTGCATGCCGACGGCCGGGTCGAGACGGTGGGCTTCGACACGGTCTTCGTGTGCGGTGGCGCGGTGCAGTCGGCGGCACTGCTGCTGCGCAGCGGGGTGACCCGCAACGTCGGGCGTACCCTCTCGATGCATCCCACGGTCAAGGCGGTGGCGTTCAGCCCGCAGATCCACAACGACCCGCAGGACGTCCCGGTCACCCAGGTCCGCGAGTTCGCCCCGGACCTGACCATCGGCGGCTCGGCGACCAACCCGCCGCTGCTGGCCCTCGCCCTGCTGCCGACCGCGCTCGGGGTCGACGACGTGCTGGGCTACGGCGGTACGGCGGGCATCTACTACGCGGCGATCCGCAGCGGCGGCCGGGGCCGGGTGCGGGTGCTACCCGGAAGGCGGGACCCGCTGGTGACCTTCCGGCTGCCCGGGGTGGACTTCGCGAGGCTGCGGGCAGCGCTGGGCCGGCTGTTGCTGGTGCTGCTGGCGGCCGGGTCCGACCAGGTGGTGGCCAGTGTGCACGGCGCCGAGGCGATCACCGGCCCCGACCAGATCCCGGCGGAGGTGGCCCGGATGACCCGGCGGACCGCGGATCTGATGACGGTGCACGTGTGCTCCTCGGTGCCGATGGGTGAGAACCGGGCGATCTGCGCGGTCGACTCGTTCGGGGCCAGCCACGAGGTGGCGGGGCTGGTGGTCAACGACGCCTCGATCGTCAACGGGGCGCCGGGGATCAACCCGCAGGGCACGGTGATGGCCCTGGCCATCCGCAACGCCGAGCACTACGTGACGGCGCAGGGACACAAGCCCGCTGCCCGGGAGTTCGTATGACACTGGTGGTGACCGGGGCGGCCGGCTGGTTCGGCCGGGCCTTCCTAGACCTGCTGGCCGATCGCGGTGAGCAGGAGGTGCGCGTTCTCGTGCGCAGCCCCGGCGACGTCCCGGCGGTGGCGGCCGCGCTGCCCGGCGCGCGGGTGCACGTGACCGACCTGACCGACCGGCAGGCGGTGGCCGAGGCGTTCGAGGGGCTCTCGGGATGCACGGTGGTGCACGCCGCCGGGGTCATCCACCCGGCCCGGGTGGCGCAGTTCCACGAGGTCAACGTGGTGGGCACCGGCAACGTGCTCGACGCCGCCCTCGGGGCCGGACTGACCCGCTTCGTGCACCTGTCCAGCAACTCCGCCATCGGCACCAACCCGGGCCCGGACGAGGCCTTCCGGGACAACGAACCCTACGACCCCTACCTGGGGTACGGCCGTTCCAAGATGGCGGCCGAGATCCTGGTCCGGCGGGCACTGACCGAAGCGGGAGTCCCGGGGGTGATCCTGCGCCCGCCGTGGTTCTACGGCCGGTTCCAGCCCGAACGGCAGGCCCGGTTCCTCAGAACCGTCCGGGCGGGCCGGTTCCCGCTGGTCGGCGACGGCAGCAACCGCCGCTCGATGGTGGACGTCGACCGGCTGGCGCACGCGGCCTGGCTGGCGCTGTCCGCCCCGGTGACCGGGGTGCCGAGCCACTGGATCGCCGACGCCCGGCCGTACACGATGCTGGAAGTCCTGGCCGCGGTCCGGCAGGCGGCCCGTGCGGAGGGCCTGCCGGTCAAGGACGGCGCGTTGCGGCTGCCGCGGCTGGCCGGAACCGTGGCCTACCGCGTGGACGCCATCCTGCAAGCGCGCGGACGCTACCAGCAGGAGATCCATGTGGCCGGCGAACTGGACAAGAACATCGCGTGTTCGGTGGACGGTGCGGTGCGCGACCTCGGGTTCGAGCCGGCCACCGACCTGGTCGAGGGGATGCGCCGCAGCTACCGGTGGGGCCTGGCCAACGGGCAGGACGTCTGATGCGCGCGGTGGTCACCGGCGGCTCCGGCTACTTCGGAAACGTCATGTGCGAGGCACTGGTGGCGCAGGGCCACGAGGTGGTCAACTTCGATCTCAGCCCGGTGGACCTGCCCGGCGTGCTGATGGTCACCGGCGACATCCGGGACCGGGACGCGATCCGGGCGGCCTGCGAAGGCGCCGATGTGGTCTTCCACAACGTCGCGCAGGTGCCGCTGGCCCGCGACCCGCAACTGTTCGAGTCCGTCAACAGCGGCGGCACGGCGGCGATGCTGTGGGCCGCCGCGCACGCCGGGGTGGGCAAGGTGGTGTACACGTCGTCCTCGGCGGTCTTCGGCGTCCCTGAGACCAACCCGGTCACCGAGCAGACCCCGCCGCGGCCGCTGGAGGCGTACGGCCGGGCCAAGCTCGACGGGGAGCTGCTGTGCGCCGCGGCGGTGACCCGTGGGCTGGACGTGACGGTGGTCCGGCCCCGGACGATCGTCGGGCACGGCCGGCTGGGCATCTTCGCGATCCTGTTCGACTGGGTGGCTGACGGTGTGGACGTGTTCGTCTTCGACGGCGGGGACAACCGCTACCAGTTCGTGCACGCCGCCGACCTGGCCTCGGCGTGCCTGCTGGCCGGGCAGCGACCCGGGCCGGCGACCTACAACATCGGGGCGCAGCGGTTCGGCACGATGCGCCAGACGCTGCAGGCGTTGTGCGATCACGCCGGCACCGGGTCGCGGGTGCGGTCGCTGTCCAGCAAGGTCGCGGCACCGGCGATGAAGGCGGTCTCCAAGTCGGGCCTGGCGCCGTTCGCCGACTACCACTGGCTGATGTACGCCCGGGAACTGTGGTTCGACACCACGGCCGCGCAGCGCGACCTCGGCTGGCAGGCGCAGTACTCGAACGAGCAGATGATCTGCGAGGCGTACGACTGGTTCCTGACCAATCGGGGGTCCGGTCTGCAGGGTCCGAGCCATCACCGGTCGGCGGTCAAGCAGGGGGTGCTGGGGCTGGGCAAGCGGGTGCTCAAGCGGCTGTAGGCGGCTACCAGCCGATCAGAAGAACACCCACTTCTTGTAGGCGAAGAAGCGGCCGACGGTGGCGATGGCGGTGGCGACCGCTTTGACGATGTTCAGCCACAGCGCGCCGGGCACCCACAGGACCTCCGTGGCCACCACGACCGCCTCGATGAAGACCACGGCCAGCAGGTTGATCCCGGCGAAGGCCGAGTAGGCGTGGGCCAGCGACTTGATCTGCCGGTGGGCGAAGGTCCACTTGTAGTTGCCCACGAACGCGAACGTCATGGACAGGAACAGGGCGACCGCGTTCGCGCTCCAGACGGCCCAGCCCGCCAGCAGGAGGCCGTTGAACAGGGCGAAGTCCAGCAGCACCGCCGAGATGCCCACGGCCAGGAAGCCGCCCAGCTCCTTGCGGCGGTGAGATCGCGGCGCCGTCTGTGTTGTCACCATCGCTGCTGAGGCTAGTCCATTGGACCGATCAGACGCCCGGAGGCCAGCAGCAAGGCCCGGGCGACGGGGACCCGGCCCGCGCGCACACCACGGGACAGCGGCGCGGCCCAGCGTCCGGCTGCCAGCGCTTCGAGTTCGGGATCCACCGGACCGGGCAGGTCCAGCAGATGCCGGGCAGCCCTCCGGACCCATCCGCTGCGGGATGCGAGTTCGCGCAGCGGACCCTCCGCGCGCAGGCGGCCGGCGTAGCGCCGGACCCCGCCGGCGGTTATCCGGCGCAACCCGTCACCGGTGACCTGACCGGAGTGGCGGGTGTAGTCGACCAGAGGCTCGTCCAGGTAGTGCACGCCGCCGAGGCGGGCTGCCACCGCGGCCAGCCACTGGTCGTGCCAGCCGCGCAGTTCCGGGGCCGGAAAGGGCAGGGCCGCGGCTCGCACCTCGGGGGAGATCGCCATGGCGGCCCCCGACACGGTGTTCATGAGCAGCAGACCGGCGGGGGTCAGGGCCCGCGGCTCCGGCGCACGGGACAGGAAGCGCTCGCGCACGAGACCGCCCCGCTCGTCCACCACCCGCATGGCGCTGAAGACGGCCGCCGCCCCGGTCCGGGTGAGCATTCGGTCGATCTTGTCCGCCCGCCAGTAGTCGTCCTGGTCGCACAGGAACACGGGTACCGCCTCCTGACACGCGGCCAGGAGGTGCTCGAACGCCCGGTATGCCCCCAGATGGGGTTCGGGGGGCAACAGATGGAAGCGAACATCGGTCAGCAGGCCGGCGACCTCGGAACGGTTCTGCGAGGCGTCGTCGAGGACCAGGCACCGCCAGTCCGCTTCGGTCTGGGCACGCAGCGAGGCGACCTGACGGCGCAGGAACGCCGGGTCCGGATCGTGCGTGGCCAGAACGATGGTCGCCCTCACGAGGTCAGGGTAGCGAGGGCCATGACGGCACAGTTCGTCCTGATCCGGGCGGACACCCGCTCGGCGGTAGGGTGGCGCCATGTGGAGGATGGTCGGACCCGGTTCCGCGCCGGGATCGCCGACGGGCTGGGAGGCCCATCGCCACTTCCTGCGGGACCTGTTCACCGTTCGCCGGCCGCAGACCGCAGCGGACCTCACCGGCGGCCCGGCGGCCACCCTGGTCCGGGAGCTGGTGCCGTCCGTGGAGTTCGTCCCTTCGGATCGGGGTGGGGTGGATCTCGTCCTGGCCGAGCGGACGTGGCCAGAACACATCGGGGTCAGTTCCGACGGGTTGTACCTCGTGAACGGATGGACTCCCGCCCAAACGTGTGATGCCCCGTTCACTGTGCTCGCATCCGGGCTGGCGGTTGTGGCCCCGCAGGGGGACGTCGTCTGGCAGTGGCTGCTCAGCGGGGCGTTCGCCGATTGGTCAGCGGTCTACCGCCGCCCGGAAGCCGCCGCTGATGAGCAGGCGCGCGACCTGCGCGAGGCGCTGGAGGCCCAGGAGGCCCGCATCGCCATGCTGGAGCAGGAACTGCTGGAGGCCCGGGACCGGGTGCAGCAACTCCTGCCACTGGAGCTGTCGCCGAAGGCGCAGGTGATGGCCCTGTCCCGATCGGTCCCGGTGTCCGTCCGCAAGCGGCTGCGTCGCCGTGAGCAGACGCGCGAGCAGCCGGGGGCGCGCGCGGTCGATCTCAGGGGCTTGAAGAAGGTGTCCCTGGGCAAGCTGCTCAGGGCCGAGTTGGACCCCGGCTTCACCGGTTGCTCCGTGGCCGAGTTCGCGAGCAGCGGGCTGCCGCGCGGTGAGCCGGTCAACGCCGGTCACGAAATGCTCCTTCGCGTGGACGCTGATGCTCTCCCCCCAGCCGTGGACGATCCCTCGGTCACGCTGGTGGCCGGGGATCAGCGGACCACGGGAGCACTGCCGGAACTGGTGGCCCTCGCCGATGCGAAGCTGGTCTCGGTGGATGTCTGGGACACGCTGGTCCTGCGCGACCGTCCTGCGGACTGCGCCAAACTGGCCACGGCGCGTCGCATGGTGCTTGATCCCCGGCTCACCGGTGCCCGACAGGTGAGTGATCCGTTCGAAGCCATGCGGTTACGGGTCGGCGTCGAGGCCCGGATGGCGGCCGCCGATCCGGCGCAGGAGTACGAGCTCGCTCATGTCCTGCGCGAGACCCTACGGGAACTGGCCGAACCGTCCGAGGTCGAGTCCGCGGAACTCGCGGACCGACTGGTCGAGGCGGAGATCGCCGACGAGATCGCCTGGAGCCGGGCCCGGCCCGACGTCGACGCCATTGCCGACTTGGGGAACGTGGTGGTCGCGTCGGACTTCTACATGAGGTCCGCACAACTGCGGGAGGTGATCTCGGCCGTGAGCCCGGGGTGGCGCGATGTGCCCACCTTCGTGTCCGTGGACGAGGGGTGCTCGAAGCGTCTCGGCGGCGGCCTGTTGAGCCGGATCCGGGCCAGGTCCGGGGTGGTGCCGGCCGAGCACCTGCACATCGGCGACAACCCACACTCCGACGTGGCTGTGCAGGTCGCGGCCGGAGGCAAGGCGATTCAGGTGGCCAAACCGACCGGTTTTCCCGACCCGGGGGAGTTCGGACCGGCCGACATCGCGACCTGCGCCGCGACCCTGGAGCGCGAACTGCGGCGCCTGGCGGTCACGGATGGCGAGTACGAGGCCTTCGAGCGTGCGGGCCAGCGCACGGCGCCGCTGGCCGTCGTGCACGTGGCCCGGGCTATCGAGGAGGCGTACACCCGCGGCCTGGGTAGGGTGCACTACGTAAGCCGGGAGGGCATCTTCAGCAGCGCCGTCCACGAGATCGTGGAACCCGTGCTGCGTCCGCCCGGGGTGCGTCCCGTCGAGGCGGTGCACCTGGCCCTGAGCCGACGAGCGACTTTCGGCGCCTCGCTGAGCGCGCCGTTCCGGATGTCCCTGCAGCGCATGTGGTCGATGTACGCGCGCCAGTCCGTGCGGGCGATGCTGACCAGCATCGGTCTGGATCCCGCGGAGTTCGCGCCCGAGGTGGAGGCGGCGGGCCTTTCCATGGACGAGGTAGTCGCCGATGCCCGGCGGGACGGCCGGGTCGAGCGACTGCTCGCCGATCCGGCGGTGGAGGCGCGGATCGAGGCGCACGTGCTGTCGGCGCGCTCGTTGCTCCGGCGCTACGTCCTGTCTCGCACAGACCTGGACCAGCCCTTCCTGCTCGCCGACATCGGGTGGCGGGGCACGATCCAGGACAATCTTGTGCGCGCGCTCGGGATCCGGGAGTCCATCGGTGTCTACCTGGGGCTGTTCCCCTTCCTGAACGCCCAGCCTCCCGGTGCGAGCAAGATCGGGGTGGCTTTCGACGCCAATACGGGCGAGGACTTCGATTTCGCGGATCCGCCCGGGGTCCTCGAGAGGCCATGGACCCCCGACGTCGCGTCGACGATCGGTTTTGCTGAGTTGGACGGGCAAGTCGTGCCCCGCCACGACAAGGAGTCGGGTCACGTGAGCCCGGGAATCGCCGCCTTCCAGCGCGGGTCACTATCGGCTGCCCGCACCGTGGCGGAGTGGATGGCCGGCTTCGGGTTCACTGCCGCCACCCTCCACGAGCAGGCAGGTCGCTGGGCGCGGACCGTCTGGGAGGATCCGCCAGAGGGTTTGGCCGACATCTGGTTCGCCAGTGACCACGACGACTCGTTCGGGGCGCTCAATGTGACCTCTTTCGGCAAGGACGCACCCGGTCCGCAGTGGCTGCAGGGGTCCCTGTACGAGCACGTCAGACGCGGTGCCCGGAGTTCCGGCTGGCCGGCCGGGTACCTGGCCTGGCGTCCCGTTCGGTCGCTGATCGAACTGGCCGGCAGGTGACGATGGATCGCCCGTTCAATCCCTGGCTGCACGAGTTCTACTCTCGCTTCAGCCCGGACATCGCATCCGCCGATCGCCTGCGCGTGGTCTTCCTGATCGGATCGGCCGACATCAGTGGCGGCACCTACGTGATCTTCGAACACGCGCTGCGGGTCCGGGCGGCCGGCGGTGAGGTCGTCGTTGTGCCCATGTTCGACATGAGCACAGTAGCCCGGGACTGGCACCCCGCTCTCGCCGATCTCGAGTTCGCGACGATGGACGACATCGCGGGCCGTGACTTCGATGTGGCGGTCGCGACCTGGTGGCCCACCGTCTTCGAACTGCCCAAGGTGCGTTTCCGCCACGCCGTGTACTTCGTGCAGAGCGCGGAGAGCCGGTTCTACGCCCTGGGTCCCGACCGCGACTCGTCGATGCTGGCCGAGTTGACCTACACGCTCGGCCTGCCCGTGATCACGATTGCGACCTGGCTGCAGGTGTTCCTGGCCTTCGAGCACGGATCCTTCTCCTTCCTGTGCCGCAACGGCATCGACAAGCAGCGCTACCGGCCGGACGGACCCACCCTGGCCCCGGTCAGGACCGAGGGACTGCGGGTGCTCGTCGAGGGTTCGGATGCTTCGATGAAGGGGGTTGCCCGGGCGGTGGAGGCGGCCACCGAGGCGGGCGTGGACGAGGTCTGGCTCCTGACACCTTCGGATGTGACCCGTCACCCGGGGGTCGACCGGGTGATCTCGCGCATCCCGGCGGCTGAGACCCCGTCGGTCTACCGGGCCTGCGACGTCCTCGTCAAGCTCAGCCAGGTGGAGGGTATGTACGGACCGCCGTTGGAGATGTTCCACTGCGGCGGCACCGTTGTCACCAATGACGTCTCCGGCCACGACGAGTACGTGCGAGACGGCTACAACGGACTGGTCGTGCCGACCGACGACGTCGGCGCAGCAGTCGCGGCGATCGGGAGATTGAAGTCCGACCCGCAGTTGCTCAGGACGCTGCGGGAGAACGCGCTGCGAACCGCCCAGGGGTGGCGGGACTGGGATCAGGCCGGTGAGGAGTTCGTCCGGATCCTGACGGCTGTGGCGAAGCAGCGCACACCGGACCGGGTGTCGTTGCTGAGCCGGGTCGCGGGGCTGCGTTCGCTGCACCGGGAGCTGGTGCAGGGGGGGTGACTCCTCCGGGTCGTGGTCAGGACGGCCGCCGCCGGGCGAGGCGGACCATCTTGCGGGCCGCTCGGTACGCCTTCCGGTCGCGGATCGCGTCGAGTTCCCCCTGCGCCCTTCGGCGCTCGGACTCGGCGGTGTACAACCGATCGGCCAGCGCTCCGAGCTCGTACTCGCGCTCGGACAGGCGCTCGGTGAGTTCGGTGACGCGATCCGAGAGCCGGCTCGTCGAGGCTGCCGTCCGGGTGTGCGATTCACGCAGCCTGAGCAGTTCGTCGGTGACCGGCAGCACGGCCCGCTCGAGTTCCCCAGGGGATGCGCCGGCCAACACAGTGCCCAGGACGGTCGTCCGTTCGTCGGCGCCCGCACTCGCCAGCGCTTCGTCGGCGAGGAAGCCCGTGATGTTCAGGGCGACGAGGTCCGCCCGGCCGATCTCCCGCAGGTACGGATGCACGGTCCGCTGGGAGAGCACTGCGTAGTGGCGGATGGTCGCCAGATCGGGGCTCCGTGTGAGGTTCGACCCATCGCGCCATTCGAGCGGCACTTCGGGCAGGACTTCGATGCGTGCTCCGGCGACCAGCGCGCGCACCCCGAGATCCCAGTGCACGATCGTGTCCAGATCGCCGTATCCACCGAGGTCGATCAGAGTGCTGCGCCGTATGAATACGCAAGCCGGGAGGGGGTTGTGCCAGATCCAGGCCGCGGGGTCGTTCAGATCCTGGCGGGTACTCGCCCGGTGCCCGGCGGACTGGTCGTCAGCGGGGAGCCCATCCGCGCCGACGGTCCGCAGGCGCACCCCGAGCAGGTCGATCGCCGGATCGTTCTGCAGGGCTTCGTGCACGCGGGCGAGGGTATCGGGGAGGAACCGCTGGCCGGCGGTCAGGGACGCGACCCAGGTTCCCCCGGCCTCATGCAGCGCGTGGCCGAGCGAACGGGACAGTGGCCCCCCCTCCGACCGGATCGGGATGACCCGCGGATCGCGGCAGGAGGTGATCGCGTCCCGCTCTTCGTCCGAGGAACCCGGGTCCACGACGATCAGCTCGAAGTCCGGGTACGTCTGACGCAGCACGCTGTCGATGGCCTCCCGCACGGGCCGGACGTGGTCGATGACCGGCAGCAGGATGCTGAACTCAGGCACCGGCGGTCACCCGCGCATCCACGGACATGCCCCGACAATAGCGGGGGGACTGTCTCGGGTACGGTGCTCGGATGCCGCTGAGCGACGCTCCTCCCAACTCAAGGTGTCGCCGCACGGATGCTGCTGAGGGCCTCGGCCAGGGCCTGCTCCCAGGGCCGCATCTCGGGCAGGCCCTGCCGTCGCCACCGCTCGTGTCCCAGGACGCTGTAGGCGGGGCGGGCAGCGGGGCGGGGGAACTGGTCGGTGGTGGTGGGCTGCACCCTTGCGGGGTCAGCGCCCAGGAGACTGAAGATCCGGCGGGCGAACCCGAACCAACTCGTCTGGCCCGCGTTCGTGCCGTGGTACACGCCCGGTTCGGCTGAGGACTCGCCCAGCCGGACCAGTTGTCCGGCGAGGTCGCGGCTCCAGGTTGGCTGGCCGACCTGGTCGGTCACCACGGACACCGTCTCGCGGGTCCTCTCCAGTTCCAGGAGCGTCTTCACGAAGTTGCGCCCCGTCGCGCCGTACAGCCAGGCGGTGCGCACGACATACGCGTCGGGATGGTTCAGCACCGCCCGCTCACCGTGCAGTTTGGTTCGCCCGTAGGCCGACCGGGGTGCCGGTGCGGCGTCCTCGGGGTAGGGGGAGGCCGCCGTGCCGTTGAAGACGTAGTCGGTGGAGATGTGCAGCAGTCGGGTCCGGCAGGCGCGGGCGAGGTTGGCCGGCCCCCGCCCGTTCACCGCTTCCGCGCGAGTCTCGTCCGTCTCGGCAGCATCCACCGCGGTGTACGCCGCACAGTTGACGACCACCTCGGGCCCGACCCGGTCGAGCGTCTCCCGCACCGAGTCGAGGTCGGTGATGTCGATGTCGGGGACGTCCACCCCGACCGCGCGCTCGCCCAGCACGCGCAGGAGGTCATTGCCGAGTTGGCCGCGGGATCCGATGACCAGCCACGTCATGCGCCCTCCTTGAGCGGCCGCCACCAGTCCTCGTGGTCCCGGTACCACTCGATGGTCTGCGCCAGCCCGGTCTCGAAGTCCACCTCCGGGGCGTACCCGAGTTCGGCCGAGATCTTGCCGATGTCCACCGAGTAGCGGCGGTCGTGCCCCTTGCGGTCCTCAACGGGACGGACCATTTCCTCGCCGGCGCCCATGGCCGCCAAGAGGCGGTTGGTCAACTCCCGGTTGGTCAGCTCCGTGCCACCGCCGATGTTGTAGATCTCCCCGGCCCGGCCGCCGTCGAGCACCAACTGGATCCCGCGGCAGTGATCGTCGACGTGCAACCAGTCGCGAACATTCAGGCCGTCGCCGTAGAGGGGTACCTGCAGACCATCCATAAGATTGGTCACGAACAACGGGACCACCTTCTCCGGGAACTGGTACGGTCCGTAGTTGTTCGAACAGCGGGTGATGACCACGTCCAGGCCGAACGTCCGGTGGTAGCTGCGGGCCAGCAGGTCCGAGCCGGCCTTCGACGCGGAGTACGGAGAGTTCGGCAGCAGGGGGTGCTCCTCGGTCCACGAGCCCTGGTCGATGGAGCCGTACACCTCGTCGGTGGACACATGCACGAACCGGCCGACGCCGGCGTCGAGGGCGGCCTGCAGCAGCTTCTGGGTTCCCAGGACGTTGGTCAGCACGAAGTCCGAGGCGCCGGTGATGGAACGGTCGACATGCGACTCGGCCGCGAAGTGGACTATCACGTCATGACCGGGCACGAGGTCGGCGAGCAGAACGCCGTCGCAGATGTCACCTTCCACGAAACGGAACCGCGGACTGGCGGCCACGGGGTCCAAGTTGGCCCGGACCCCGGCGTAGGTCAGTTTGTCCAGCACCGTGACCGACGACTCCGAGTGGCTGGGGTAGGCACCGGTCAGGACGCGACGCACGAAGTTCGAACCGATGAAGCCGGCTGCGCCGGTCACGAGTAGCCTCACGCCGCCAATTATTCATGCACCGGCCGGGTGGCCCGGACCCGGTCTGAGGGGCCCTCGGCAGGTGTCCCGGTCGCGCCTGCGCTGGCCGTGGGGCATGGTCCTAGAATGACCGGGTGAAAGGCATCGTGCTGGCCGGGGGGACCGGCTCCCGGCTGTGGCCGATCACAAGAGGAGTCAGCAAGCAACTCCTCCCGGTGTTCGACAAGCCGATGATCCACTATCCGATCAGCACCCTCATGGCAGCTGGGCTGCGGGAGATCCTGATCATCAGCACCCCGGAGGACCTGCCCAATTTCAAGAGGCTGCTCGGGGACGGCTCGGAGTTGGGAATGCGGTTCGCCTACGTCGCGCAACCTGCCCCGGAGGGTCTGGCCCAGGCGTTCATCCTGGGCGACGAGTTCCTAGCCGGTGACGGCGCCGCGCTGGTGCTCGGCGACAACCTGTTCCATGGACCGGGCCTGGGGACTCGTCTGCGGGAACTGACCACCGTGGACGGCGGCCACGTGTTCGCGTACCAGGTCTCCAATCCCAGTGACTACGGCGTGGTGGAGTTCGACGCCCGCGGCAGGGCGATCTCCCTCGAGGAGAAGCCCGCCCGCCCGCGCAGCCGCTATGCCATCCCGGGCCTGTACTTCTACGGCCCGGACGTCGTGGATGTGGCCAGGGGTATCACTCCCAGTGCCCGTGGCGAGCTGGAGATCACGGCCGTGAACGAGCACTACTTGCAGCAGGGCCGGCTAGCGGTGACTGTTCTGACCCGGGGCACCGCCTGGCTGGACACAGGCTCCTTCGAATCCCTCTCGGATGCGGGTCAGTACGTCAGAGTCCTCGAGGAACGCCAAGGGACGAAGGTGGGCTGCATCGAGGAGTACGCCTGGCGGAACGGCTGGATCGACGACGAGCAGCTGCGACAACTGGCTGAGCCACTGCGGAAGAGCGGCTACGGTGAGTACCTGAACCGTCTTGTGGAAGATCCTCGGTGAGCGCCCCGAAGGTCGTGGCGGTCTGTCCGGTTCTCAACCCTCCGGCGACGACGCCGGAGACCCTAGCGACGATCCGTCAGCAGGTCGCGGATCTTGTCGTTGTGGACGACGGCTCCAGCGTCCCGGTCCGGTACCAGGGCACCGACATGATCCGGCTGCCGGAGAACCGGGGGATCGCCGCCGCGCTGAACCGGGGGGTGGCCGCCGCGGTGGCCAAAGGCGCAACGCACGTGCTGACGGTGGACCAGGATTCCCGGTTCCCGGCCGGTTACGTGGCGGCCCTCTTGTCCTGCGAGTCAAGGGCCCGGCGACAGGGACTGAGACCCGGTGCGGTCGGGGCCGTGGAATTCTCCGGGCTGCGGCACAAGGGCCGATTCCGCGACGGAGTCCTCGTGGTCGCGGAGTCCATCCAGTCGGGCACCCTGTTCCCCGTGGAGGCGCTCAGCGAACTCGGGGGGTTCGATGAGGAGCTTGTGATCGACGCCGTGGATACCGATGCCTGCCTGCGCCTGCAGGAACTGGGCTACGACGTCTGTGTGGCCCCTGCTGCCTTCGATCACTCACTTGGGCAGGGACACTTCGTTTCGCTGCTGGGGCGGAAGGTGTGGTCCAGCAAGCACCCTCCCTTCCGCCGTTACTACATCACACGCAACGGGCTCGCGATGCTCCACCGGTACGGCCTGCGCCATCCCCGGTGGGCCGTTGTGTATGCTCGCAAACTCGCGGTGGCCACCCTCCTGGCCGCTCGAGACCCGGACACCCACCAGCGATCGGCGATCCGTTCCGGTCTCTCCGACGGCTGGCACGGGCGGCTGGGCAAGCAGCGACACGCGATCACCTGAGCGAAAGCCGCCGCCTCAGTCTCGCGCGACGCCGCGGAACACAGCCGCACGGATCGTGTCGAGCATCGACTGGAAACCGAACACCTGGGGCAGCCGCTGCTCGCGTGCCACCTCCGTCACCGACGCGAGGGTGTCAGCATCGGTCAGCCGTCGGACGAGACCGGGGATGTCGGAAGGGTCGTAGATGAAGCCGTTCTCGCCGTCCCGGATCAGTTCGCTCATACCCCCAACATCGCGGGTGGCCACCGGCACACCGAGCTGCAGTGCCTCCATCGCGCTCACCGAGATGCCCTCGGTGTCGGAGGTGTTGAGCAGGACGTCGCACCCGGCCAGGAACGACACGGTGTCCTCGATGTACCCGGACATCCGCAGATTGGGCACCTGCGCGACCGAGTGCTCGAACCCCCCGCCCGCGACGAGGAAGTCCAGGTCGGGGGCGGCGGCTGCGATCTCGGTCACGAGATCCGGGCGCTTCTCCGGTGAGTTCCTTCCCAGCCACCCGACGCGCGTGCGGGGGTGTTCCCGGCGTGCGGGCGGAGGGGTTTGCAGAGGTGGGGGGACCGCATGGAAGACGTTGACCGGCTTCTCCACACCGAAGTAGTCCACCAGGAGACTGCGAAGGTGGGCGCTGCAGACCAGCACCTCGTCCACGTGCTCCAGGTTGTCGAGCAGTTCCGCCAGGTGTCCGACGTGATTGAACTGGATGTCCACAACTGGGCCGAACCCCCGGGTCCAGGTCCGGATCTGCGCCAGGTGCTCGTAGGCCCAGGGAGACCCCATGTTGAGGATCGCGGGTTCCGACACGCGGTACAGCAGGGAGCGGACGACCGCCGCGTAGTCCTGCTCCGGGGCCAGTCCCGGCAGGTGGTACACGTAGGGGGTGATGTCCAGGAAGTCGTTCACGGCGGACTGATGACCGGTCGGGACGGGCTGGGTTCCGATCAGCACGATGTCCATGTGCTCAGCCAGATGTCGCAGGGTGTGCTTGAGGAACCCGTCGGCCCCGCCACCTTGGATCACCCAGGGCGCGAACACGACCAGGCTGCGTGCGTGTTGCTGGGGGATGTGGAAGACCCGGGTCTCCAGGTCCGTGGTGATCGCACCGGGCGCGGGATCGATCGGCGCGGCCGGGTGGGTGATCCGCGGGTTGAGTTGCTTGATCCGGAGGATCAACTCGTCCTTCTTCTTCCTGGCCTGCGCGTCCCGGCCGCTGGTCTCCGAGTGCCGGTAATGGAGCAGTGCGTCGTCCAGGACCCAGCCCCGCAGTCCCAGCCCGGCGCACCGGCGCCAGAACTCCCAGTCCTCGTAGCCGTCGGCCATTCGCGCCGACATCCCGCCCGCGGCCTCCCAGACGCTGCGCCGGATGACCGACGCTATTGGGGTCGTGTTCTCGTAGGCGATCCGGCGCTCCTCGAAGTGTGCCGGCAGCCAGAACGGCTGGGCCGATTCGGACTCCACCCGCACGGATGGGATGACGATGTCGACCGAAGGGAAGCGGGTGAAGGTCAGCAGGGCCTTCTCCAGGTAGGTCGGCGCAAGTTCGTCATCGGGATCCAGGAACAGCAGGAACTCCCCGCGAGTCTCCCGGGCGGCCGCGTTGCGGGCACCGACGACGCCCTGGTTCGCCGCGCGGATGACGCGCATGCGGGGGGAGTCGAGGCCGTCGAGGACGGCCAGCGTCTCTGGGTCGGTCGTGCCGTCGTCCCAGAGGACGACCTCCCAGTCGGGCAGCGTCTGTGCCACGACCGAGTCGATCGCCGCACGCAAACAGGCTCCGTTGTTGAACACGGTCATCACGATGGAGAAGACCGGGCCATCCGCTGCTGTCGGTGCTGGATCCCGCGTGGGCTGCGTCCGGCGCGGCTTCCGGAGGACTCGCTTGACCAATGCGGAGGTCCGTAGCGCGCGGCTTGCCAGCAGCGCCGAGTTGACGGCCTGCAGGTGCGCGACCTGCTCGCGCAGGACGGCGTTCTCACGCAGGACGGCGCTCTCCAGCGCGACGGCTGCCGCGGAGGCGCGAGCACGCCAGAACTGCCGGGCAGCCGCCTCCGCCTCTTGCGCGTCCGATGGTCGGTACTCCATGGCCCCGACCTTACCGACCGACCCCCTCAGCAGGATTCACCTCGCCGGTCAGCGGCAGGTGCAGCCACTTGCCACGCTGCAGATACGTGCCCCCGGTCTGGACCTCCGCGGCACGGATGGTCAGTTCCGAGCCTTCGGGGGAGGCATCCACGAGGACACCCTCAGTGGTGATCGTGCCCTCGACGTTGTAGGTCCCGCCCAGGAGCAGAAGATCGTCGGTGACGAAGTCCACGTAGCCCCGCCCCGGCCGGAGGTGCAACTTCCCGCCGGCCATCGACGACAGGGCCAGGATCTGGGTGCCGGTGGTGCTGTGCAGGTTCAGCTGGAACACCACGTCGGTGATCTCGGTGTGGCATTCGTAGTGGATTCGCAGGCGGGCCGCCGCGCCGCTGATGAGCACGGAGACCGACTCGCCATCCCCGTTGATCGTCTCCAGCGCCAGGAACCGCACCTGGCCGGACCCGCGGCGACCCGGGGCCGGGGCGGCGAACACCCCTGGATCGACGGCCCGCACCGACTTGGCCGCCTCCTTGGCGTTGACCTCGTCCAGGTAGGCCTGGGTCACGTCCTGCGAGGGCCCCAGGGCCCGTGCCTCGCCGTGATCCAGCCAGAGGGCCTCGTCGCACAGGTCGGTGATGCTGCCGAGGCCGTGCGACACGATCAGCATGCTCGTACCGGATCTGCGCAGCCCGTGCAGGTAGTCGAAGCACTTGCGCTGGAACTCCTCGTCCCCGACCGCGATGACCTCGTCGACGATCAGGATCTCGGGACGCACCATGACGGCAACCGCGAAGCCGAGGCGTACATACATCCCGCTCGAGTAGTGCTTGACCGGGCTCTCGATGAAGTCTCCGATGTCGGCGAACTCGATGATCTCGTCCATCAGGGCGTCGATCTGCTTTCTGGTGAAGCCGAGGATGGTGGCGTTCAGCCGGATGTTCTCCCTGCCGGTCAGCTCCGGATGAAACCCGGCGCCCACCTCCAGCAGGGCCGAGACCCACCCGTTGACGGTCACGGTCCCCGAGGTCGGCTGGTAGATGCCGGCCAGCACCTTCAGGGCGGTGGACTTGCCGGACCCGTTGTGCCCGATCAACCCGAGGGATGCTCCGCGCGGCACCACGAAGTCCACGTCCTTCAGGGCCCAGAAGTACTCGGGGGCCCTGTCCGCCTTGCCCCGCACGAACCGCTCCTTGAAGGAGGTCCGCCGCTCCCGGTGGATGCGGAACCGCTTGGACAGGCCGACGGCCTCGATCACGTTGGCCATCAGATCGCTTCGCTCACATCACGGCCGTGGCGCCGATACACGAACAGGGCCAGCAGGAAGGCCGCCCCGGTCCACGTGATCGCGTAGGCCACCGAGGCCGGACTGGGCAGTTGGAGGCCGTACACGAGATCACGGCTCATGTTGACGAAGCTGGTCATCGGGTTGAGCAGGAACAGGTCACGCAGGGGGAAGCCGTGCCACTGCTCCGGAATGAGGTCGAGGGGATACATGATGGGGGTCAGGAAGAACCACATCTGGGTGACGATGGCGAAGATCTGCCCGGTGTCCCGGAAGTGGACGTTGGCCACCGCCAGCATGTAGCCCAGGCTGGTCGCGAACACGGCGAGCAGAACCAGGACGAACGGGTAGAGCAGCCACGTCCAGCCCACGTTGAGCAGGCACAGCAGGATGAACAGCATGACCCCGGCTTCCAGCAGTCGCTCGATCCCGATCGCGAGGCTGGAGGAGATCACCGGGACGTAGGAGGGGATGTACACCTTCTGCATCATCGGGCCCATCCCGAGGATGGAGGCCATACCCGTGTTGGCGATCTGGGAGAACACGTTCCAGGTCACGAGTCCGCAGAAGAACCATGCCGCGAAGACGGTCTTGCCGTTGCCCATGGGAGGAGCCTGGGCCCGGAAGATCACGGAGAACACGACGCTGTAGATGAGCACTGTGGCCAGTGGCACGATCAGGGTCCACAGCAGACCGAGCGCGGTGGCCGTGAAGCGGGCCTTCAGGTCGCGCTGCGCGAACGACCAGATCAACGGCCATCGGCTGTGTTGACGCGACGAGTCGTTCACGTGCTGGGCAGCGGGGGAGACCATCGCCCTCCTTCGTGAGACTGCGGCCGCGCGTCGACCGGCGCCGGGTCGATCCCTGCGGCGGGGACGGTCGTGCAGGGGCCCGGGCAGGTGCTCATCAGAGGCAGACTACCGCGCGTGCAGCGGGTCGGCCGGACGGCGCACGAGATTGCGAGATCGTGGCGAGGGGGCGCTGAAGCGGAGGACGCCCGGGCGGTGAGGGCGGCCTCCGGTGGACGGCACATTCCGCGATGGTCGTCAGTCCCGCCAGTCCCGGTAGCGGGCACCGACGGTGGCGATCGCCTCGAGGTAGGCGTCCTCGGCGTTGAGCAGGATGGGACTGACGGCGGTCTTGGCCACCCCGAAGTCAGATCGGTCCAGGCCGGCCTCCTCGCCGATGCGCCGGAAGACGGGCCGGTCGTAGGCACCTCCGACGCTGTACGGGGCCATCTCGGTGCTGCGATTCAGATCCACGACCGGCGGGGTGAACCGCATCCCGAGCAGCGGCACCGGGACGACGGGGAAGCCCACCCGCAGCCGGAACTCAGCCATCGACGGGCCGCCGAAAGGGTGCCGGACGAAACCGGACTCAGCGTTCACGTTCCGCTCGAAATAGCTGTCCCCGAAGGCCCCCGAGACCAGTAGCGACGACTGCAGTCGGTCCTGGAAGGGAACCAGCATCAGGTCCAGGCCCACGCCACCCTCGGTCAGGAACTCCAGGGCTGTCTCCCGTAGGGGACCGATCGCGTTGAAGTCCAGGCCTGCGACGTCCCGGCCCAGCACATGCTCGTGCACGGTGCACTGCAGATCGAGCTGGGCTGCGATGGACCGGGCGTCGTCCGGACGGCCCTCGACCGACACGGCCAGCGTGCCCGCCTGCCTGAGTCCGGCCGCTCGCGCCAGTACAGCGGAGGCAACCGAGTCGTACCCGCGAGACATGAGGGCCAGGGGCTGGTAGCTCTGCCTCCGGAGGGGCGACTGGGCATTGGCCAGCAGGCGTTCGAGGGTCGACCGGGTGAAGTCCTGGTAGCTCGCGAAGTCCGAGAAGTACCGGTGCGGCCAGCTCCACCGACGCGTGATGACCCCCTTCCCGGACAGGTGGAAGTCAAAGAAGGAGACTGCGTCCAGACTGTACTGGTCGTCGGCAAGGAGTCGGGTCGGGGTCTTGTAGACACCAATCGCCGCGTTCGCCTTGATTGTGTTCCGCAGGCCGTCGCGCAGGCTCGCCGCGAAGGCTCCGTCCACCGGGACGCCTGCGGCGGTCAGGGCGAAGACGAGCGAGTTGCTGACGCAGATGCGCCCGTCCGCGACGCGCCGCAGCACGTAGATCAGCGACGCGGAATTCCGGGATGAGAGGAATCTCGGACGGCCCCCCGTGCGAAGCACGCCGGAACCGAAGGCGAACTCGGTGTCCCGGGGAGGAAGGCAGCCGAAGTCGCCATCCCACACGCCCTCGTAGAAGCCCCTGTCCGACACCTCCACCCGGGATCCCACCACGAAGTCCCACTTCCCCGCCGAGTACTCCCCCAGCCAGGCCAGGGGGGGGATCGACTCGTTCCGGCGGATGGTGGCCGGGGCGCGCCGGGGAACCCCGGCGCGCTTCCTCGCCGGGGCCTCCTTCTTCGCGAAGTGGGCCAGAGCCGCCGCGGTGTGCAGCGCCAGGGAGTGACTGCCATATGCCCGGGCGGCCAGCCGGCTCAGTCGTCCGGGCGCGGTCCTGCCGTCCTCCGAACGGGCCCGCCCACCCGCTGGGGCGGATCCGGGCTGCTCAGCCGCCCCCGGCTGCAGCTGCCGGTAGGCCTGCTCCCAGTTGGCCGACTGCTGCTGGAAGTAGTCCCTGGCCTCGACCATTTCGGCAAAGTCCCGGCGCACCGTCTGCTGGTCCCGCTCCGACTCGGCGACCGTCTCGGAGACCGAGATGCTGACCAGCGTTGGGTCGGCCCGGCCAGGCGCACCCAACGAATCGGTCAGGCGGTCGTACATCAGGGCTGGGGCGCACTCCTGCCGGACGGCGGCCGCGATCGCGTCCAGTTCGGCCCCGGTCAGGCCGGCGACCTGTTCCCAGACGGGTGCCGGGTCGACGTACTCAGGGGTCTGCCAGGTCACGAAGTTCATGCTGCGCATCACGGGCAGGCTGGCCGTCGTGACCACGCCGAGCCACCCCCCCGTCTTCGAGGGGACCGCCACCCGGCGGCCGGCCGCCGCGGCCTCCATGGCCACCAGCCCGGCGCCCACGACGACGTCAGCCGCAGCGATGTGCGGGGCCACTTCCCCGTCCACGGTCAACTGCCAGGGTGTCGGACAGTCCTGCTCCAGCCGCTCACGCCAGTCCTGGCTGTGGATTCCGGATCCGACCACATGCAGCGGGACTCCCGCGGCCCCCGCCAACTCGATCGCGGCCTCTAGCACCCACAGCTTGTCGTTGGCCAGCCTGACCGGCACCAGGATACCCGCGCTGCCCGCCGGTGAGACCGGGTCCGTGGCAGCCTCGATCGCATTGGGCAGTGCGCGCACCCTGTCCTCCCCGACCGAGAACTCCGTGGCGATCCCGGGCCGGTACAGCTCACCCGGCACCAGGATGGGAAGGCCGGGCAGGGACTGGATCGCCGCCGCGGCGATGGTGTGCCGGTGGGCCCCGAGCCAGTTGGAGTTGGTACCCGGAGTGCCGTGGACCCCGACCCCGGCCTTCTGCGCATCGGCCAGCAGGCCGGCCAGGTGGAAGGTTTCCGGGGAGTGGATCAGCAGTGTCTGCTGGCAGTCCTGCATGTGGCTGTGAATCGTGCGGATCCCCGTCCGCGAGGCCAGGTCGAGGCTGTGGTGGGTGAGGCTGGGCATCTCGGCCACCGCCCCGCCGTGCCCGCCGGTCAGGACGACCACGCTCGAACCCCGCTGCGCGGCCCCGAGCGCCAGGCAGCGGATGTGGGTGCCGACGCCTCCTGGCGGCAGGGAGGGGGCGATCACCAGCAGTCGTGTCACCATCTCAAACTAGCCCGACCGGGGCGGTTCCGCGGAACCCGCGCCGGATTGAGGATTACGCGGGGCACAGACCAGCGGCGGGTCACGAACCCTCGGGGCTCTGCCGGTAGATCGCGGGTTCGTGAGCCGAGTGGGTGGGCGCCCCGGAAACGGCCTCGGCCACGAAGCGGGCGAAGCGAAGTTGCTCCTGTGACGCGTCGCGGTCCCGCATGTAACTCACGCCCAGTTCACCACGCCAGGGCTCGCCGGCCGCACGAACCAGTGCTCGCGCAAGCGACTCCGGATCGGGCCGGGCCAGCAGACAGGCCCCCTCCGGGAAGTCGAACACCGTGTTGGGCAGGTGTGCTTCCACCACCGGCAGCCCGCAGGCCATCATCTCGAACGGCACCCGGCTGGGGTTGGAGGCGCTGATGCACAGCCCGGCCGCCGAACTGCGGTACAGGTCGGCCAGGGTGCCGGTATCGACGATCCCCAGATGCCGGTGGCCCTCGCCCAGCCGCGGGTCCTTCGTCCCGCCTACCGTGACGACCTCCAGTCCCGACCCCAGCACTCTGGCCAGGGTCCGGCGCACCAGGTCCGGGCAGCGCCGGGGTTTGTCGGGCTGGTAGATGGCCACCACCCGGGGCTTCCGTTCGCCCGGCCCGGGCCGGTAGGTGCGCAGATCCGCGGTGAAGGGCACCGAGGCGGCGTCGACGCCGTGATCCTGGAGCAGTTTGTGCTGCAGCCACGAACCGATGACCAGCGTCTGCAGTCCGAGCAGGTAGGTGCCGGCCGCCGCGACGGCGAGGTCACCGGCGGGGTGGAAGGACGGCTCGTAGTCCTGGACGAAGTACAGCCTGCGCCCCGAGGTCGGTACACCGGCCGCGTGTGGTGCGGAGAACCAGGTGGTGGCCATGACCGCGTCCGAGTCCGGCAGCGAT
Source organism: Actinomycetota bacterium (assembly GCA_035429705.1). GTDB lineage: Bacteria > Actinomycetota > Actinomycetes > S36-B12 > UBA10799 > JADKAV01. The sequence continues at coordinate 17,475 of DAOMFH010000001.1, read as the reverse complement.
TGCGGCCAGCCCTGCTGGACTTGACAGCGGCCGACCGGGAACCAGGCGCGCATCCGGCCAGCGCCGTTGCGCGTCCGGCGCTGGCTCTGCACATGAAGGCGCACGGTGTGGCCGCTCGCGGTGAGCGCAGCGGCGTTGACTATGACGGTGCGCAACCCACCGGACCCGCGCAGCGGCGTGGGCAACAGGACGTCCAGGACGCTCATCGCCGGTCGTGGTCCTGCCGGGTGGTCGGACAGCGGATCATCGATGTGAGTCTACGGCGTCCACCGGTGCCCAGGGCGGAAACCACCGCCTGGCGCACGGCGCCGGACTGCGGCCGGAACGGCCCGCTACTACTCCTCCCGGCGGAGCTTCTCCACTTCGTTGCGCAGCAGAGCGAACTCCTCGGCCAGGCGACGCGTGCGGGACTCGACCCGGCTGATCTCGTAGCTGAGCTGGACGCTGACCAGCAGTAGGAGGACTGCGGACAGCAGGAACAGGAGGTTGGCGGGCACCTGGAAACCGAGGGCCGTGGCCAGGCTTGTGAGCAGGTTCGGGAACAGTGCGAAGAGCAGCAGGCCGGCGGACACCGCCAGCCACAGAACGGCGTACTTCTCGCGCAGAATGCCCCGCCGCAGCAGTTCGATCACGAACAGCACCGTGCCGAATGAGGCTGCGACGCCGAGCAGGTAGGAGGCCGTCATCTCACCTCTCACGCATCTGCGGCCGGCGCCTCGAGAGGGCCACCACGAGTGCGAGTAGCGCCCGGCCCAGGTACAAGGTCGCGCGCAACGGGGTCTGGCTGGGGGACCCCGTCCGCCTGGGATGCATGGTCACCGGCACCTGCGCGACTGGCAATCCGGCGCGCAGGGCGATGACCAGGGATTCGATGGTGTCGCCGAGGTACTCGGCCGGGTAGTGTCTCGCGAACAACTCGATGGCCCGCCTGTCCGCGGCCCGGAAGCCCGACGTCGTGTCCGACAGCGACGTGCCCGCGACACGGCTCAGGACCAGTGCCAGGGTGCGCATGGCCCATCGGCGGGGCCCCCGCACCTGATAGTCGCCGTGTTCGCTGAAGCGGGTGCCGATCACCACCGATGCGAGGTCCAGGCCGCCGAGCAGCGCCGGGATGTCCGCGGGCTCATGCTGGCCGTCCGCGTCGAGTTGGACCACGGCCCCGAAGTCGTTGGCCAAGGCGTACAGGAACGCGGTCCGCATGGCCCCGCCGACGCCCACGTTGAAGGGCAGGCTCAGGACTTCCGCGCCCGCAGCCCGGGAGACCTCCGCAGTCCGGTCATCGGAACTGTCGTCGACCACGACGATGTGGGCGTCTGGGACGGCCTGGCGCACGCCGCGCACCACCTCGGCCACCGACTCCTGCTCATTGAGGGCCGGTATGGCGACGAGTGTCGGCTGCTCGGTCCCCATGCCCACTACTCTGCCAGACGGCCGGAGCGGATCAGCCCGTTCGAGACTGCGCCCACGGGGGATCCCCGGGATGTCGCTGCCCGGCCGTGCGCGCGGCCGACATACACTGCCCGTAGCGCGGAGGCTGCCCACTGCCGAAGCGACGAGGGCGGGGCTGGTGATGACGGCGCGGGATGGTGCGGTGCACGTATCAGTCGTGTCCCCCGTCTACGGGTGCCGGGAATGCCTCGAGCAACTCGTCGACGGCGTCGAGACCGCTCTGCGGAGCCGGGCGGCGAGCTTCGAGGTGGTCCTGGTCGATGACGGCAGCCCGGACGGCGCCTGGGCTGCGATTCAGGCACTGACCGAGGACCGCTCATGGCTCACAGGGGTGCGGCTGTCGCGGAACTTCGGCCAGCACCCGGCCATCGATGCCGGGCTGAGACAGGCCAGCGGCGACTGGATCGTGGTCATGGACTGCGACCTGCAGGATCCTCCGAGCGCGATCCCGCAACTGTTGGACAAGGCCATCAACGACGGCTACGACGTCGTGTTCGCCCAGCGGCAGAACCGGCAGGACAAGGCTTCGAAGAGGCTCTCCTCATGGGCCTTCTACCGCCTTCTCTCGTGGTTGACGGGGGTCCCCCAGGACGCCAGCAGTGCGAATTTCGGGGTGTTCAACCGAAGCGTGATCGATGTGGTCACTCAAATGCCGGAGCGCGACAAGGCGTTCCCGCTGATGGTGCGATGGGCCGGGTTCCGCATCGGCTACCAGCCGGTGGAGCACGCGGCCCGTGCCCATGGGTCGACAAGCTACTCGCTTGGCAGGTTGATCCGGCTCGGCACCCAGATCGTTCTCGGCTACTCCGACAAACCCCTGCGGATGGTCGCAGTCGGCGGGATGGCATGTTCGCTGGTCAGTTTCCTGATGGCGGCACTGAGTGTCCTGCTGTTCTTCAACGGTCACATCACGGTGGCCGGGTACACGTCACTGATGGCCTCGGTGTGGCTGCTCGGGGGGCTCGTCCTGTTCAGCGTGGGTGTCGTGGGCCTTTACGTCGGCCAGGTGTTCGCGAATGTCCAGGGAAGACCGCCTGCCGTGATCGCGGAGGTGGTCGGCGGTGGCTGAGGCAGGACGGTGCGCGGATCATCGGGTGCTCGGGCGCGGGCGCCGGGGGATGATGCCCACGGAGTCGATGTGATCGTCTTCAACCGGCCGTACATGACCGGCCAGGAACTGGACAACATCGCGAACGCTCACGCCGCCGGGCACCTGGCAGGTGATGGCACCTACACCCAGTACTGCCATGAGTGGCTGGAGCGGCGCACAGGCGCCAACCGGGCACTGCTCACACACAGTTGTACGGCGGCCCTGGAGATGGCCGCACTCCTGGTCGGGCTCGGGCCCGGTGACGAGGTCATCATGCCCTCGTTCACCTTCGTCTCGACGGCCAACGCGGTCGTCCTGCGCGGCGCCGTCCCCGTCTTCGTCGATGTCCGGGGGGACACCTTCAATCTGGACGAACGCATCATCGAACAGGCGATCACGGAGCGGACGAAGGCCATCTACGTGGTGCATTACGCGGGGGTCGCCGCGGAGATGGAGGCGATCCTGCGCATCGCCGAGGACTACGGCCTGATGGTCGTTGAGGATGCCGCTCAGGCGGTCATGTCGTCCTATCGCGGGCAACCCCTGGGATCCCTGGGCCACTTGGGGGCGTTCAGTTTCCACGAGACCAAGAACGTCATTTCCGGGGAGGGGGGCGCACTGCTCTGCCGCGACGAGGAGTTCGTCGAACGAGCCGAGATCCTGCGCGAGAAGGGAACGGACCGCAGTCGTTTCTTCCGGGGGCAAGTGGACAAGTACTCCTGGGTGGATGTCGGCTCGTCCTACCTGCCTGCCGAGGTGACCGCCGCCTTCCTGGCCGCCCAACTCGACGCCGCCGACGAGATCACCCGGCGACGGCTCGCGATCTGGTCGGAATACCACCAGTGGGCCGAGGGGTGGGAGAAGGGGGGCTCGATCGTCAGGCCCGTCGTGCCCGAGGACCGGTCCCACAACGGCCACATGTACTACTTGGTCCTTCCGTCGCTGGAGGCTCGCAGCAGATTCCTCAGCGAACTGAGGCAGCAGGATGTGATGGCGGTGTTCCACTACGTGCCACTGCATGCAACCCGGGCGGGTCGCCGGTTCGGTCGAGTGGCCGGTGAGATGACGCAGACCGAACGCGCGGGCGAATGCCTGGTGCGGATGCCCCTATGGGTCGGGCTGGAGGCCCACCTGCCGCGCGTCCTGGAGGCAGCGGACAGGGCCCTGGGCGGACTCTGAGGCGGAGGTATATGTGACACCCGAGGACAGGTTCATCGTGAGTTCGGACCCGGCGGTGATCGACACGGAAGCCGCCGTTGACTTCCTCAGCCACGGGGTGCCCTGGGGCAGATGGCGGACCCCGGAGCAGATTCGCAGCCAGGTTGAAGGGGCGTGGCGAGTCGCAGGCGTGGTCGAGCGAGACACGCGTCAGTTGGTGGCGTTCGCCCGGGCCGTGTCGGACGGAGTGATGATCGCGTATCTCGCCGACGTGTACGTCCTCCCCGAGTACCGGGGACTCGGATTGAGCACCCGCCTGCTGACGGAGCTGATCGACGACGGACCGGGAAAGAAGTTCCGGTGGATGCTCCACACCGATGATGCGCACGGTCTGTACCGGAGGTTCGGCTTCCGGGAGCCGTCCGCGACCTACCTGGAGCGGTCCGGCCCCCCGTCCTGACTACTGGAAGACCTCGGCGATGGTGCTCCGACTGACGTTGCTTCTGCCGCACAGCTCGGCGCGATCGGTCACGCCGGCCACGACGATCGTCGCCGTGCCGGCTGGCAACTGTGCGCAGAAGCCATCGTCCAGGGTCCCGTACCATGGCACGAGCTGCCGGTCGAAGTCCCGCGCCAGAATCTGGGTGTGCGCCTCGATGTTCCGGTCCTGATCCGACTCGGGTGTCGGCTGATCGGCGGAGTAGACGATCGCCACCGGCCCCGGTGTGGTCGCTATCGCGTGCTCGATCTCCCGGAGATCGGTGGCCATGGCCATGTTCGCAGAAGCGACGGGGTCGCTCTTGCTGTCCATCAGCCAGAACACCCGGTCGAGGGCGGCTGAACGCACCCACAGAACACTTGCGGCGAGCAGTGCCAGGACGACGATCCAGCGCCTGCCTCCGCGCCAGCGCACCACCGCGAAGATCAGGCCGGTGAGTGCCGCTGCGGTCCAGAATGCCTTGAGGGAGGGGTACGGGCGGCCGAGCATCAGATACACGGCGCCGAAGACGACGAAGCCCAACGTGAGCGCGAGTCCGGTGGCCGAGCCCCACGATCGCGCGGTGGCGCGCCAGTCCACCCGGACCGCGGCAATCACCACCAGGGCCAGCATCACTAGTAGGTCTGCCGCCCCGACCGTGGTGGCGGCAGACCCCTGACTCCATATCCAGGATGCGGGCCATCCCATGGCATCTGAAGCGGGGACCTCCAGGGAGCGCCACTGGAAGGGGACCGTGCCCGCCAGCAGTCCGATGGCCTGGGCCGGTTCGTACGGGCCGAGCAAGACGTAGCGGGCTATCTCGTCCAGGCGCACCGCGCTGGCCGACTCCACCCCCATGAATCCCCCCAGTGTCACCAGGGAGACGTTGGTGATGAGCAGCGTGCGCCACAGCAGACCCCAGAGGTTCGAGCGGAGGGCTGTTCGCCACTCCCGGCGCAGGAGGGCCAGCGCCAGCAGCGACGCCGCGATCACCGCGAAGAAGAACGGGTAGACGGCGAGCATCGCAGAGGCGAGCGCAGCGGAACCCCACAGTGCCAGGGCCGGTGAGACCCGTGGGTCGGGAACCGACCTCCACAGGGCGTGCAATGCGAGCACCAGTGCGGGTATCAAAGCGACGAACCAGTACTGCGAGTAGTAGTTCTCCACGAACAGGCCCACGAAGGCCGGGTGCAGCAGGGCCAGGGCGACGATCGGGTAGGCCGTCGGCGCACCGCTGAGGACCCCGGCCAGAGCGAATGAAGCGCTCGCGAACAAGAAGAAGAGCGCGACGGCCACGACGACGAGGGCCGTGACTGTCGTCCACGGCGTACTGGCGCTGACGATGGCCGCCAGGACGCTGTCGATCGCGCGGTAGTCGAAGCCTGCCCGCGGCGTCCATTGCTGGGCCTCCGGCATGCTCAGCATCTGAATCAGTGAGTGGTGTTCGGAGATGCTCGCCAGGCTCCCGTAGAAGAAGAGGTCGGTCTTGTACTGCCCGGCGTACGTCGCTCCCCAGAACAGCAGCGGGAAGAACATGAACAGGGCCGGGATCAGCGCCCAGCCGACCAATGGGCCACTTGCCCGGATGTCTTCGGCCAGGTTCCGCAGGCGGCCCTTCAGCCAGCCGTTGACGATGACGACGAGGGCCAGCACCGCCACCACCAGGGAGGCAGTGGCAGCTGGCATCACGTATGTGAGAGACACTCCGACGCACGCGACCAGTGCGAAACCGAAGGCGGCCCGGAGGACCTGTGAAGCGCGACTGGCATCCGCTCCGGGATCCAGCCCACGGCCCACCGACCATGAAACGGCCAGCAACACCAGGGACGCGGCCAGGGTCGCCCAGCCGCCGAGCACCGCCTTGAGGACAAGTGGCAGCAACTGCTTGGCGCTGACCTGTGCCGCGCTGGTCGGCAGGATCTGCTTGGACGGCCCGACTTCCACGACGACTGATTCGCCGACGACGGGCTGGGGTAGTTGCACGCCATGGAACCGGAAGGAAGATGTGTGTGTCAGCAGGGCAAGCGGCGAAGGTTGCGACACCGTCTCCGGCAGCGGTGCTTCGAAGGTCTGCACCTGGTCCGGCGCGACCCGGGTGCGTCGTAGGAAGGAGACTGTGCGAGTGCCGCTGGCCTGCTCGACCTGCCAAGTCACGTCGCCCAGCACCCCGCGCAACTCCAGTTCCGAGTCGCCCGGCCCCGCGACGAACGCTCCCGCGGCGGCGTCGTAGGTGATCCCCTCCGCTCGGATGACGAGGTCTTCGGAGAAGGACTCGGGTTGTTCGAACCGGGGTCGCAGGATCAGGGGCCCGCCCCGCTTCGTGATCAGCAGCGTACTGATCGTGGGCATGTCGACGCTGTGCCATCCGGAGGGGGCCTCAGTGTCGCTGGACGGGGAGGGGACCTGGACTGAGACCGGCATGAATGCGAGGCTGGCGAGGAAGGCCACGACCAGGCCCAGGGCCGTCAGGAGCCAGGCGGGGAGGGGACGCGGGCCCCGGGTTCGCGATAACCGGCGGACTCTCGGTTCGTCCTCCAGGTCGGTGGCCACCGACCCATACTGGCATCCTGCGACGCGGCCCGGACGACCGGTCCTTGGCGGCGGATCGCCGGCCCGCGTGGATTGGGCCCGGGGATCGGACGCCGCGGTGACTCCTGCCCGGGGGTGGCCCGGCCAAGGGGCGGGCGCCGGACTCGACCTGCGGCGGACCGGCCGGGAACAAGGTGGTTCAGGGTGTCAGCGCTTGCTCACTCAGTGAGCACCGCGGCCCGTGGCCACGGCTTTGAAGGTCTTGGCCAGGATCACCAGATCGAGCGTCGGTGACCAGTTCTCCACATACCGGAGGTCCATCTGCATCCGCTCGGACCACTCGACGTCTTTGCGTCCCGCTACCTGCCAAAGCCCGGTCATGCCCGGTTTGGTCAGGTGACGGCGGTGGTCGGAGGTCCCGAGCAGTGGCAACTCCTCCACGAGCATGGGGCGCGGCCCGACCAGACTCATGTCGCCAACGAGGACGTTCCACAACTGTGGCAGTTCGTCCAGGGACCAACGGCGCAGGAACCGCCCGAACGGGGTGATCCGCGGGTCGTTGCGGTACGCCTCGGGGTCCCCGGCGATGCTGCCGAGCACACCCTGGCGGTGCTGTTCGGAACCCTCGTACATCGTCCGGAACTTCGCCAGCCGGTAGACCTCCCCGGCGCGGCCGACTCTGTCCTGGATGAACAGGGCCGGACCGGACGAAGTCATCCTGATGACGAGGCCGATGATGATCATGACGGGGGAGAGCAGGACGAGGCCCAAACTGGAGGTCACGACATCGGTCGCCCCTTTGACCAGGGCCTGGGGGCCGGTGAGTCGAGGCTCCTCCAAGTGCATCAGGGGGAGCCCGGCCGCAGGACGGATTCTGAGCCGGGGGCCCGTGACATCGCCGAGTTCCGGTGCGACGAGCAGGTCGATACTCGGCCCCTCCAGTCGCCAGGACAGTCGTCGCACGACCTCACTGGGCATGTTGCGGGTCTGGGTGATGGCGACGGCATCCACATCGTGTTCGTCGAGTGCCGAACTGACCTGGTCCAGCCACGCGTCGATCGAACTGGAGTTCAGTGGCGCCGCCATGGCGGACACCACTTCGAATCCGGTGCGCGGATCCCGGGACAGCCCGGCCGCGAGTTCGTCCAGGGCCGATCCGGAACCGATGACCAGCGTACGGCGCATGAGTCTGCCGGCCCGGCGCTGCCTGAAGACCCAGATGCGCATCGCGCGTCGACCGAGCGGGAGAAGGACGACGCCGGCGATGAAGGCGCCGAGCACGAACTTGCGCCCATCGGTGATCTCCATCACGAACCCGACGGATGCGAAGAAGGCGAAGGTTCCAACCGTTGCCGCGATGACGTTCTTGAACTCCTCGGAACCCACCCCGATGCGGTTGCTGTCGTACGCCCCACGTATTGCGAGCACGGCAACCCAGACGAACAGGACCGGGATGGCAGCCCGCCAAGGGTAGGCGCCAGTGCCCCTCGCGAAGAAGCCGATCACCATCGATGCGGAGATGAGCAGTGAATCGACGCACATCGCGACCAGCGAGATCGGGCGCAGCGGGTCCGCGGTGCTCCGGGTTTCGTCATGGCTGAACCGGGCCAACGCCTCGGGAAGCACGGCGGTACCATTGACGTGCTGAAGCGTCATTGCATCCCTCCGCCGTTAGTCGTCTCCCCTGTGCAGGGTGGCATGTGCCGGTCCTGCGGTGCGAACTCGGATCACCCTTCGTGACCTATTTGTTACGCGCTCTCCCAGGGCCGCGTTCGGCGTCAGACGACAACCTGCAGCATGAACATGCCTGCCCAGATCACCCCGAGCGCCTGAAGGACACGGTCTCCCCACACCAGGTCCTCCGGCGCCTCGGCCGACCCGGAGTCTATGTCCCGGGCGTAGCGCAGCAGCAGCAGCACGAAGGGGATGACGGAGAGCCGAGCCCACATGGCGCTGCCGCCATTGCCCAGTTCCGCGGCCCAAAGCCCGTAGAAGACCACCGCGATTCCGACCGAGACGCCCCAGACGAATCTCAGGTAGCCCTCGGAGTACTCGCGCAGGCCCGGCCGGGTACCCGTTTCGTGACCGTGCGTGACCAACTCGCTGTACCGCTTGCCGGAAACGACGAACATGGCCGAGGCAGCAGTGACGGTGAGGAACCAGGTGCTCACCGGAATGCCGCTGGCCACGCCGCCTGCCACGGCGCGCAAAACGAAGCCGCCCGCCACGCAGGCCAGGTCGAGCACCGGTTGGTGCTTCGCCCACGACACGTAGAAGGCCTGCAGCACGAGGTATGCGAGGACCAGCAGTGACAGATCCTGGCTGCCGAGCAGTCCGGGTATCAGGACCGCGCCCAAAGCCAGCACCAGGGCCGCACCGGCTGCCATGGGGATCGGCACGACCCCCGCAGCGATCGGCCGGTTGCGCTTCACCGGGTGCCGGGCGTCAGCGGCACGGTCGAGTATGTCGTTCGTCAGGTACACGGCCGCCGAGGCTGCGCAGAGCGCTGCGAACGCCAACGCGGTCTTGGCGATCACATGGGGTTCGGGCAGCCGCCCGGATGCGAGGGGGACCGCTATCACCAGCAGGTTCTTGACCCACTGCCGGGGGCGCATCGAGGTCACTAGCCCGCTGACCGGCGACGATGCTGCCGCGTTTGACACTGAGTCCACCTTCCGGCTCGCCACTGTCGTCGAGTCTAGATGTCCCGTCACCCATCCCGTGCGCGCAGCAGCACCGGCTGGATGCCCACCAGCAGATCCTGCTCGTCAGTGGTGCAACGCCCGTCCAGGCGGCACACCTCCAGCCCAGCCACATCGAGGGTAGCGGTGCCGTCTGGCGTCCACGCCACGGTGAACGGATCTCCGCCTGGACTGGTGAAGTGGCAGCGCCGCACTCCGCCGACCTGCTGACACCCGGCGATTCGCGCCCCGACCAGCCAGTCCCGCACGGTGAGGAACGCCCGCCCCGCCGTGGTGATCCCGGTGCTGTCGGTCAGATCGATGCCCAGCACGTCCAGGTCCCAGCCGTACCAGTAGGTCCGCGCGATGCCCATAGTGGCCGCGTCCAGGTAGGTACGGGCGACGTACGCGGCGGCCGTGTCCGGATCGGGAACCACGGTGGGCAGGCCGGGCCGCCGGTCGCCGTAGTTGACCTCGGTGTCCCACAGGGGCCGGTTGATCCCCACCCGGTTCAGCACCCGTTGGGCAGCCCGGATGCTGCGAGTTCGCGCCTGCGGGCCCGAACTGGTGTCCACCGGGTAGAGGTGAACCGCCATGGCGTCGACCGGGTCGCCCATCTGGTGCAACGCGCGCGCGTAGCGCACGAAGAAGCTCTCGGTCTGGAACAGCCCCCCCGGGATCACCGTGCTGGACGCCGACACCACGTACGCCGCCGGATCGGTGATCTTGACCGCGTCGTAGGCGCGACGGGTCAGTCGTGCCAGCGCGGTCCAGTCGCCTTCGTAGAAGCTGCGGGTATTCGCCTCGTTCCAGATCTGGTAGCCGGTGATCCGGCCCTGGTAGCGCCGGGCGACCTCCCGGGTGAAGTCCAGGTAGTCCTCGGGATCGGCCGGCAGCGAGGTCGTCCCGGGTCCGTACAGGCCGGGTGCGCCGGGGTTGCGTGCTGCCCAGCGCGGCGTGGACCCCAGCACGTACAGGATGTCGGTGGCACCGGCGGCCCGGGCGTTGTCAACCGCGGTGTCCAGCGCGGACCACTCGTAGACGTCCCGCGAGGTCTCGATCTGGTCCCAGCGCACGCCGGAGTCCCACAGCCGCACAGCGGTCAGTCCGGCGTCGGCCGGGGCGGTCTGGGCGAGGTCTGCGACATGCATGCCGAACGCCTCGGCCGGGATCGGCAGGCCGGGGCCGACGCCGCTGAACACCAGTGTCCCTGCCACCGCCAGTGCGCCGATCATCGCGCCAGCCTGTAGCAGAGGTCCGCGTAGCCGTCGATCACGTCGTCCCAACGGTAGGCGGTCTCAGCGCGCTGCCGGGCGGGCTTGCCGCGCTCGTCCGGGGCGGACTCGTCGAGTTCCACCGCCCGGGCCACCTCTGCCTCGTCGGTGAACCAGCGTGCGTGCCCACCGGTGACCTCCCGGTTGAACACGCAGTCGTAGGCGGTGATCCGGGTGCCCGCGCCCATGGCCCGCAGCAGGGACGGATTTGTCCCCCCCACCGAGTGCCCGTGCAGCAGGCTGCGCGAGCCGGCGTACAACTGGTCGAGCAGCACTTGGTCCCACACGGAGCCGAGCAGGCGGATGCGGTCGTCGCCGGCCGCTGCCCGGGCCACGGCCTCGGCGTAGTCGTGCGAGTAGCTGGCCGCGCCGACCACGACGAGGGGAAGCCGGGCGGCACTGCGGCGGTAGCCGCGGACGATCTCCAGCACGTGGTTCTCCGGCTCGAACCGGGCCACGCTCAGGTGGTAGCCGTCGGCGTGCAGGCCCACTTCGGTCAGCCGGGGGGTCGGGGGATCGACCAGGTGCGCGCCGTAAGGCAGGTACACCGACTCCCGGCCGTACCGCTCCCGCACGTAGTCGACGATCGCCCGCGCGTCGGCTATGACCGCGTCGGCCCGCCTCACCGCGGCGCGTTCGGCCCACGTGTAGTACTTGGCGCCCATACCCTCCCACTTGGCGCGCTCGGCCTCGAGTCCGTCCACATGCACGGCGACCGGGATGCCGCGCAACCGAAGTGGTGAGACGAAGGGGGCGTTGCCGCTGTTGAACACGATCGCCACGGCGTAGCCGCCGAACATGGCGTGCAGCGAGGACAGCGCCGTGTGACTGAGCGTCTCAGCCGACTTCAGGCGAAGGGCGGGCAGGTTGACCAGCCGGGCGCCCTCGAACTCACGGAGTCGCTGACCGGGGTTGCGGCAGTACACGGTGACGTCCCAGCCGCGCTGCGCCAGCCCCGGGCCGATGTGCTGCACCGCGGTCTCGAACCCGCCGTGCTGCGCGGGAATGCCCCGGGTGCCGAGCAGCGCGACTCTCATGGCCGGCCGCTGATCGGATGCACGTGCCCGACGCTAACCGATAGGTGGTGATGAGCGAATCAGGAGGTTGCGGGCGACCGGCGCGGGCGTCAGCCCGGTCCGTCAGGCCAGCCGGACCGGTGAGTCGCTCAGCTTCACCGTCGGACCGGCCGGACGGCAGGAACCGGACAGCTTGCACACGACACTGATCCCGGCGGGCCGCTTGATCGAGGCCGGCTTGGCCGCGTAGGCGATCGTCGTGCTGCCCACGCTGCACGTGGTCACGCCCTTGACGTCCTTGCAGCCCTTCCAGTCACCCGCGGTCAGCCAGTCGCGGGTGATCCCGAATGCCTGCCCCGCCTTGGTCAGCGAGCCGTCCGGGTTCGTCAGGGACACGCCCAGCACGTCGATGTCCCAGCCGTACCAGAACGTCCGCGCGATCCCGTAGCGGGCCGAGTCGAGGTAGGTCCGGGCGACGAACGCGGCCGCCTTCTTCGGCTTCGGGACCACCTGCTTAGCGGTACGGCGATCCCCGTAGTTGACCTCGGTGTCCCACAACGGTTTGTTGTAGCCCACCTTGCGCATCACCTGCCGGACGGCACTGATACTGGCCACCCGGGCGTCGGGCCCTTGCTTCGGGTTGACCGGGTAGAGGTGCACGGCCAGCGCGTCGACCTTCGCGTTCTGCCGCTTGAGCTCGCGCAGGTAGCGGAAGAAGAAGCTCTCGGTCTGGAACTTCGGGGTGGGGATCACCGTGCTGGATGCCGCCACGATGTCCGCTGCCGGGTCGACCGACCGGATGGACTTGGCGGCCTTCTTCGTCAGGGTGGCGAGTTTGACCCATCCGTCGTACTTGCCGCCGTTGAAGAAGCTGCGGGTGTTCGCCTCGTTCCAGATCTGGTAGGCGGTGATCCGTCCCCGGTAGCGTTCGGCCACCGCCTTCGCGTAGTCCAGGTAGTACCTGTTCTTCTTGGGCAGCGACGCCGTCCCAGGGCCGTACAGGTCGACACTGGACAAGGTGCTGGCAGCCCACTTCGGGGTGGATCCCAGGACGTAGACGATCTCCGTGGCCCCCGCAGCCTGCGCGGCACCGACCGCCCTGTCGAGCGCGGCCCAGTTGTACTTGCCCTTGGCGGTCTCGACCTGGTCCCAGCGCACCCCCGCGTCCCACAGCCGGACCGCGCCCAGGCGCACTTGCGGGGCCACGCCGGCGCCCAGCGACCTGACGTGCATGCCGAACTGCTGCGGGTCGACACTGCTGGCGGAGGCCGGCAACGGCAGTGCGACCAGGCCGGCCACCAATGCGGCGGGAACAGCAGACCAACGATTCATCGGATACCTCCAGTTAGCGGACCAGTAGGACGGGGGCTTGCTTGACACGCAGTTCGCGGGCGCTGATCGGTGTGCACCTGCCGTCCAGCCTGCACACCCGGCCGACGTCGAAACTGCTTCGCGGCAACGTTACTGTCCGGGTCTTGCCGAGCGGCGCGTACAACAGGTATTGGCGCTGTCCCGCGCGTTTCACCGAGCAGACCGTGACCCGCTGATCGGAACAGCCCCCCCATTTCGCGCCGTCCAGCCAGTCCTGGATCGTGAAGAACGCCGTACCCGGCGGCAGGACGTTCCCGCTGACCTGCTGAGTGGTGCTGATGCCCATCACCTGGGACTCCCAGGAGTACCAGAACACCTTGGTCACGCCGTAGCGAAGGCTGTCCACATAGGTGCGGGCCAGGTACGCCGCGCCCACCTTGGGTCCGAACGCCTCCTCCGGGTGGCCATTGTCACGACGATTGCCGTAATTGACCTCGGTGTCCCAGATCGGCACCAGGGAAAGCCCGAGCCGGTCGACGACGGCCCGGGCCATCTCCAGGCCGCGCAGACGCTCCACCGGGGTTCCTCCGCCGGGTCCATTGGTGGTCCATGGATAGAGATGGATGCTGATGGCGTCCAACTTGATCTTCCGTTTCACCACCGAGCGGAGATAGCGGTAGAAGAAACTCTCGGACGCGAACGTCTTGGCCTGGATCACCGTGCTGGACGCGCTGACCACCTTCGCCCGGCGGTCGGCCGAGCGGATCTCCTCGGCTGCGATCTGGGTGAGTTTCGCCATCCGCTTCCAGTGGGCGGGGCGTTCCGGCGCCCAGAACGAGGCCAGGTTCGCCTCGTTCCAGATCTGATAGCTGGTGATGCGGCCCCGGTACCGGGTGGCCACGGCCCGGACCCAGTCCCGCCAGTAGCCCAACTTGGCGGGCTCGGAAGCCGTTCCGCCCCCGTAGTAGTACTTGTCCGGACGCACGTACTTGGCCGCCCACTCCGGGGTGGAGCCGAGGACATACATGATCTCGCGCGCCCCGGCCCGTTCGGCTGTGAGCACAGCCGTGTCGAGTTTGTCCCAGTCGTAGTCGCCCGGTGCTTTTTCGACTTGGTCCCAGCGCACGCCAGCGTCCCATAACCGGACGCCACCTAGTCGTCCGGGGAACTTCTTGCCGGCGCTGAGGGTGGACACGTGCATGCCGAACAGGCCAGGGTCCACCTTGGACCAAGTGCCATCGGGCGGCGGCATGACGGGAGCCGGTGCGCCCACTGCGGGTCCGGCCGCCAGCGCGAGGCTCAGGCCGATGGCCGTAACGGCCAGGGTTCGCCGGATCATCTACTCACCGAATCCCAGGGCCAGAGTGGTCGGTTGCGTCACCGGGAAGTGCGTGGTCGCGCTGTCAGCGTCCACTGCCCACTCCCCTTCCAGAGCTTGCGGTTGCGACGGCCCGTGCACGTTCACCGTCAGATCGACATCGTTGATCGTCAACTGATGTTCGACGCCAGCACGGTATTCCAGGTTCCCGTTCGAACCAAACGTCCCGTCCGGTAAACGGTAGGACACCGTGGTGTAGCTGCTGCCGCCCGGCGGGATCCAGCGGCCCACCCGTACCGCCTTACGGCCGTCGACGTCGGTGAAAACCCGCGGGTCGGCCTTGATGTCACCCGGATTGGCTGCCAACTTCACGTCCCGAGCTCCCTCGGGCAGGAACACGATGTTCCAGTGGAACACCCACCGCGTGGTGTAGCCGATCCGGTCGGTCAGGGGCGAGCCGCCTTCGGCAGGTGCGTTGTTGGTGACCTTCGCGGTCTGCACCACCGAGGCCGATCCGTCCTCGCCCAGGTAGACGTCGTGTACGAGGGTGCGGGTCTGGAAGATGTCGACCTTTGAGGCGTTCTGGTTCTGGGTGTAGAACGCGATCCGGTCGGGTTCAGGATCCGGCTGGGCGCCGTCGGCCTGCGCCTGGCGCAGAATGCCGGCCAGCCTGTCGTCGGACAGGTGCACCCGGACGTGGTGCCCCGGCGCGGTCGCGAAGATCGCCCGACCGATGGCCAGGGCCGTGTTGCCATCCTGCATGCGGGCGAGCATCTCGTCGATCAGTTGCTGGTTGACCTGATGGCGCTGTTCCTGGGCCGCCGGATCCTCGCTGTATCCCTCGTAGAACAGCTTCTCGACCAGATTGTCGGCGGTGATCTCTCCGTAGAGCTCAGACTGGATGGGGCCGGTGGCAGCGACCGCCGCCTGCAGGGCGACCGGGTCCAGCGAGATCACCCCGTCCACCGGGGTGCCACCGTTGGCCACCCAGGACCGCATCATGTCCTCACCCGCGACGCGGTAGTCCTGATGCAGGTTCGACCACGCGAATCCGTCGGTGGCGTTCTCGTCCTCGTAGTACGGACCCCCGGCCAGCGGATCCCAGGCGACGCTGGGGTTGCCGGGGAAGAAGTGGCTGCTCACCGCACCCTTGTCGACCACCTTCATCCGGCCGTGGTCGAATTTCAGGACCGCCGCGTTCAGTGCCGCCCCACCCCCGGCGTACAACTCACCGGGGTTGTGGAACACCACCAGATATTTGGCCGGCTTATCCTCGCCGAGCAGCGCCGGCAGGTCGGGCAGCAGTTCCTGGTAGATCCGCAGACCCTTCTGGATCCCCTGGATCTGGGTACTTGCTTCGTCCACGTAGCTGCGCAACTTCGGGGAGATGTCCGGCGGGATCTCCTGCAGGGTGGCGCTGGCCTGGTCGAGGGTCGTGCTGATCTGCGTGACCTGTGGTTCGACACCCCGTAAGGCATCGATGCTGACAGTGCCGTCGGCGAAGGCGGCTTGTCCGGTGCCGTCGCTCCCGGACAAGCGGGCGTACATGTCGTTGGTCACCGCAGCAGCATCGAGCACCTCTTGGGCCGCGACCATGAAGGTCGCTCCCCCCTCGAGATTCGTGCGGAAGGACGGAATGACGCCCAGCGCTGAGATGGGCGCGGAGGTCAGCGCAGTGTGCACGGCCCCGGCATTGGACCGCGCCTTGTCGATCGACGCGGCCGCGGCGGCGGAGTCACCTGCCGCGATCTGTTCGGGCGCCACCGCCAGCGCCGAACTGGCCTGCTTGGCGTGCCACGCGGTCATTCCCAGACTGATCAGCAACCAGGCGAACGGCGCCCCGACGAGGATGACGATCCAGGTGCGTCGCCGGCGCCAGCGGGAGCGCGAAGCAGAGCGCTCGGTGCCGGTCAGTCCGCTCACGACGCCACTCCCTCTTCAGTACCGACGACTGGTGCCTCGCGGCGGTTCCCCGGCCCCCGCTCCAGATGATACGACTGGTGTGGGTGGGCAGCCGTGCGGCGGAAGGCGTGACTGCGGATGCTCGTCGCCATGTCGTGGCGAACTTTCTCGCGCGGGGCGCAGTGGAACAGTCGATGCCCGGGTCCGAAACGGTGCAATCGTGGGTGTGGGGCGTGTCGGGACCATGTGGCACGGGGGGCGGGGTGTGGGGAGCGTCGAGTTGTGGCCGGTCGATCGCGTGGCCCTCGCGAGGCGTGGCATTGGTGCAGGGTTGTCGGGCGGTGAGTTTGGCGACCGTGCAGGGGCAGTTGCCGCCGACAGCGGCGGCGGGGGTGTGGTCCTGCGGGGTGGTCGCTGTGTGTCCTGGTGTGCGGCCGCCCTGGCGGGTCGCGATTGTTGCGTCGATGGGGCTTCGTCCAAGATCAAATCCTCAACCGCGCAGCAGTCGCGGACCAACCGACGACCGAACAGTCGTGGATCGGGTCCGGTGTCAGCCTGACTGACAACCGTGCAACATTCGCGGCGGCGGTGCGGTCCTGCGGGAACCACGGCGCTGTCGCGGAAGTGCCGCAACTGTGACGTTGGGGGCGGTTGCTCGCCGATTGCTCGCGAATGCTGGGGTTTCGGGCGGATGCGCCCGGCTGCATCGCCGACCACCCGTGCCCGGGGTGTGTGACGCCAGGACTGTTTCCGGTGGTTGCGTGGGCTCGCGACCGCGCTGTTCGACCCCCGGCCGACACCACGCCCCCGTTCCTGCCCCCCGAGAATCCGAAGCCCCGGCAATGACACTCCACCGCACGGCCTCAGAACGTGACCATGAGCGGCCCGAACGCGTCTCTTGAGACCACGGTTGAGACCACGGAAACGACGAAGGCCCCCTGCCGCCCCGATTTGTGGGGGGAGAGGGCCTTCGCCAGTGGTGCGCGAGGGGGGAGTTGAACCCCCACGCCCTTGCGGGCACACGGACCTGAACCGTGCGCGTCTGCCTGTTCCGCCACCCGCGCGCGTCTACAGGGTACATCAGCCCCCGGACTGGTAGTTGATGTGCATCCGCAACGGCTCCAATGGCAGCACCTGAGGCTCGTCCGCCAGCACCTGCGACAGGTCCTCGATCAGGACCGCGAACGGCTGCGAGGCCCGGTGCTGTTCTTGTCCCTCCGTGCTGCTGAACCACTCGAACAGCCACACGGCATTGGGCTCCTGCGGGTC